>DAMDKH010000349.1:0-2186 GCA_032099965.1 Microbacterium sp. | reverse complement strand
CCACCTCGCCCGCGCGTTCCGCCAGCCGCCGGGTCAGCACGCGACGCTCCCGCCCGAGCTTCGCCAGCGACGGCGCATCCAGCTCCGCCTGCGCCTCCCGCAGTTCGGCGGCGAGCTGAAGCACTTCGCCCAGCTCGGTGCCGCGCTGCTGCGCGAACAGGTTGACCACGTGAGCGGCGATGGAGGGCTTGCGCAGCGCGCGGATCGCCGCGGCGAAGGAGCGCTCAGCCGCCTCGCGCGCCCGGGCGTCGCGCGCCGGGATGAACTCGCTCAGCGGCAGACCGTAGAGTTCCCGGGCCGCGGTCGGCAGATCCTGTTCGGCGCTCACGAGGGAACGCTACGCCGTGCACCGAGCCCGCGGCACGGCACACGCCGACCCACCACCACGCGAACCGCCGAACGGCGTGCTCGATCGCTCGGCGCAGAGTAGGGCGGGTGGGACTTGAACCCACGATCGTCGGGTTATGAGCCCGCTGCCTTGACCAGCTTGGCCACCGCCCCGTGTCGTTCCAGCCTAGCGGTGCGCTCCCCTCAGACCGGAGTCGCGTGCGCGTGCGTGGCCTGATGCCGGAGGTAGATCTCGGCGTTGGCGATCAGCCCTGCGCGCTCCTGCGCGGTGAGGCTGCGGCGCACCTGCGCCGGCACCCCGGCGACGAGCGACCCCGCAGGGATCTCGGCGTTCCCGAGCACCACGGCCCCGCCCGCCACCAGGCAGCCCTCGCCGATGACCGCGCCGCTGAGGATGACCGCCCCCATGCCGATGAGCGAGCCGTCGCCGATCTCGCAGCCGTGCACCACGGCGTTGTGACCGATCGATACCCGCTCCCCCACCTGCACCGGGTGCGCGTCGTCGACGTGCAGCGAGGCGTTGTCCTGCACGTTACTCCCGGCGCCGATGACGATCGCTGCCGAATCGGCCCGCAGCACGGCGTTGTACCAGACGCTCGCCCCCGCGGCCAGGGTGACCGCTCCGATGATGCGGGCCCCGTCGGCGACGAACGCGGCGGGGTCGATCAGGGGGCGGCGTTCCGGGAGGGCGAGGACGGATGCTCCGGGGGCGATGCTCATGCGGCGATCCTAGCCGCCGAACCGCGGGATTCCGCGGGAAAACGGCACGGTAAGCGGAGCCTCAGCTTGCTTGCGGAATGTTCTGAGCTGAGTAGCGTTGTCTCCGACAGGTACGCAGAAGGCACTCGGAGGAGCACAAGATGAGCAAGGTACAGACCGTTTCGACCACCGCCAGCGACCCCACGGTGGCCGCCGCCGCCGCGCAGTTCCTCTCGCCCGTGGTCCTCGGGCTCCAGGCCCTCACGATCAACGGCAAGCAGGCGCACTGGCACGTCCGCGGTGCGAACTTCGTCGGCGTCCACGAGCTTCTCGACACGATCGTCCAGCACGCCGGCGACTTCGCCGACACCGCCGCCGAGCGCATCGTGGCCCTCGGGCTCCCGATCGACGCGCGCGTAGCCGCCGTCTCCGCCAAGGCCGGCAGCACCGGCGTCCCGGCCGGTTTCACCCCGTCGGACGACCTTGTCCGCGCGGTCATCGCAGACATCGACGCCATCCTCGTCGACACGAAGGCCGCCATCGACGGCCTCGACGAGGTCGACCTCACGAGCCAGGACGTGGCCATCGAGATCATGCGCGGCCTCGAGAAGGACCGCTGGTTCCTCGTCTCGCACATCGCCGCGTAAGCAGTCGACCGACGCGTGAAGGGCCCCGGGGATCCCCGGGGCCCTTCGTCGTCTGCACGTCAGGCGAGGTGGGTGATGCGACCCCCCAGGAGGGTGGCCGTCACCGGCATCGTCCGGAGTGCTCGGGCATCGGCTGCGCGCGGATCCGTGCCGCAGATCACCAGATCGGCCGCGTGGCCCGGACGCAGATCACTCCGCGTGCTGGCTCGCAGCGCCTGATCGAGGGTGAAGCGCTCCTCGGGATGCCACGGTTCGCGGTCGTCGTCCGTGCGCGCGACGGCGGCAGCGATGGCCTGCCAGGGGTCGAGCGGGGCCACCGGGGCATCCGAGCCGAAGCGCACATCGATCCCGGCGGCGAGCAGCGAGGCGAGCGGATAGCCGACGCCGTCCTGCTCCTCCCACAGTCGCGCGGCGAGGTCGCGGTCATCGAGGGCGTGCTGCGGCTGCACGCTCGCGACGACGCCGAGGCGGGCGAAGCGGGCGAGGTCGCTG
>DAMDKH010000348.1:0-2188 GCA_032099965.1 Microbacterium sp. | reverse complement strand
GCGAAGAGCACGTCGGGCATCCGGTCGCGCGGCATGAAGAGTCCCCCGAGGATGATCTGCGGGAACACGAGCACGGGCATGAACTGCACGGCCTGGAACTCCGTGCGGGCGAAGGCGCTCGCGAGCAGACCGAGCGCGGTGCCGAGCAGAGCGTCGACCACGGCGACGAGTCCGAGCTGCCAGAGCGGTCCATCGACGTCGAGCCCGCAGACCACCACCGCGAACCACACGGTGATCACGGCCTGCAGCAGCGCCATGAGCCCGAAGGCGAGGGCATAACCGAGGATCACATCGGCCTTGCCCACCGGGGTCGTCATGAGGCGCTCCAGCGTGCCCGAGCGCCTCTCCCGCAGCGTGGTGATCGAGGTGATCAGGAACATCACGATGAAGGGGAACAGGGCGAGGATCGCCCCGCCGAACTGATCGAACACGCCCTCCTGGTCGCTGAAGAGCCAGGCGAAGAGCCCGATGAGCAGGCTCGGGGCGACGAGCATCAGCGCGATCGACCGCGGATCGTGCCGCAGCTGACCGAGCACACGGCGGGTGGTGGCGAGCATCCGACCGCCGTTCATGCGTCGCCCTCCCCGGGTGAGCGGTGGGCGCGTCGCGAGCGGCGGGTCTCCCCGGCGTCGGCTCGTCCGCCCGCGTCGCGTTCGATCAGCGTGAGGAAGGCCTGTTCGGGGTCGGATGCCCCGGTCTCGGCGAGGAGGCCGCGCGGGGTCGTGTCGGCCACGATGCGTCCGTCGCGCATCAGCAGCAGGCGGTCGCAGCGGAGCGCCTCGTCCATCACGTGACTGGAGACGAGGAGGGTGATGCCGCACTCCGCGAGCCGGCGGAACAGGGTCCACAGATCGGCGCGCAACACGGGGTCGAGGCCCACCGTCGGCTCGTCGAGCACCACCAGTTCGGGGGATCCGAGCAAGGCGATCCCGAGGGAGACGCGGTTGCGCTGGCCTCCGCTCAACGATCCGACGAGCCGCCCGGCCTGCGCGGTGAGACCCACCTCGGCGAGCACGCGGTCGACGTCGTCGCGGGGTGCGGGCAGCAGCGCGGCGAAGTACACGAGATTCTGCCGCACCGTGAGATCGGCGTAGACGGCGGCGCCCTGCGTGCCGTAAGCGACGCGGTGACGCAGCCGGGGTGACCCTCCCGACTCTCCGAGCACGCGCACCTCGCCGGCGTCGATGGTCTGCACCCCGACGATCGTGCGCATCAGGGTCGTCTTCCCGCAGCCCGAGGGGCCGAGCAGTCCGGTGATCTGCCCGCGCGGGATGCCGAGGTCGATCCCGTCGAAGACGCGCACCGCCCCGCGGCGCACGTGCAGGCCCGTGATCTCGACGGCGACGTCGCTCTTCATGCTGCGATTATGCTCGCCTCGCCGCGCCGTTCCCACTCCCCCGCCGCATGCGACCCCGCTCAGCACTCGATGACGTTGACCGCGAGGCCGCCCTCGCTCGTCTCCTTGTACTTCGTCGACATGTCGAGGCCGGTCTGGCGCATCGTCTCGACCACCGCGTCGAGCGAGACGTAGTGGCTGCCGTCGCCGCGCAGCGCGAGGCGGGCCGCGGTGACGGCGGTGGACGCGGCGATCGCGTTCCGCTCGATGCACGGGATCTGCACGAGGCCGCCGATCGGGTCGCACGTGAGTCCCAGGTGATGCTCCATGGCGATCTCGGCGGCATTCTCGATCTGCCGGTTCGTGCCGCCCATCACCGCGGTGAGCCCGCCCGCGGCCATCGCGCACGCCGACCCGACCTCCGCCTGGCACCCGCCTTCGGCACCCGAGATCGAGGCGTTCGCCTTGAACAACGAGCCCAGCGCGGTCGCCGTCAGCAGGAACCGCCGGATGCCGCGGCGCCGGTTCGCCTCCGCCGTCCGCTCCTCGTCGAGCCCTCCGGCGTCGCCGATCGAGCGCCCGTCCGACTCGAAGCCGAGCAGGGCACTGCCGACCAGCTCGCCGTACGGCGTCACGGCGTTACCGGCGCCGAGGCCCGAGTCGGCGAGGAACCTCCACCAGTACATCGCCACGGCCGGGAGGATGCCGGCGGCACCGTTGGTGGGCGCGGTCACGACACGGCCGCCGGCGGCGTTCTCCTCGTTGACGGCGAGGGCGTAGAGGGTGATCCAGTCGAGCCCCCGCAGCGGGTCGACGTTGCCCTCCTCGAGGGCGAGTCGCAGCGCCAGCTCG
>DAMDKH010000347.1:0-2199 GCA_032099965.1 Microbacterium sp. | reverse complement strand
GGGCGCCTGTGAGCTCGGCAGCACCACGGCGACCGCGGCCACGATGTCGTCGCCCGCATCGGCGACCGGGGCCGCGAGAGACGACTCTCCGAGCACCGCCTCGTCGAACTCGCCGGCGGCTCCGCGCTCGGCGATCGCCGGCAGATCGAGGGTGAGCCGCGCCGCGTCGGTGATCGTGTCGCCCGTGAGGCTGTGCAGCGGATGCCCGAACACGGTGCGCTGGAACCCCAGGTCGTAGGCGAGCAGCACCTTGCCCATCGCCGAGGCGTGCGCCGGGATCGCCAGGCCCGTCTCGGGCATCTGCGGACCGCCGCTCGGCCGGGCGTCGTGGTGGATCACCAGCACGTCGGAGCCGTGCGGAGCGCCGAGCCGTACCGCGAGATCGGTGCGACGGGCGAGCTCCTGCGTCCACCGCATGGCGCGGGCCCGCACGTCGAGCGTGTCGAGGTAGACGTTGCTCAGGCGCACGAGGGCGGGCCCCAGCATGTACCGCTGCCCTCCGCGTTCCTTCGCCACGAGTCCGTGCGCCCGCAACGATTTCACGATGCCGTGCACGGTCGACGGCGGGAGGGCGAGGGCGGTCGCCAGGTCGGTGATCCCGAGGTGGCGCGCGCCCTGCAGCAGCTCGAGGATCTTGGCGGCGCGATCGATCGCCTGGATCATGTGCGAACCCCTTCCGGATCGTCGTCGAACCGGTCTCGATGCGACGGCCGGAACCACCCTTGACATCGTGACGCGCCCCGAGCATATTCGACATTGACGAAAAGCTTTCCCATTTTCCGCAGCAGACCGGGATGTCGGCGATCGTCCGGGCCCGGCGACAGATCAAAGGAGATCGCAGGATGAAAAAGCTCATCAACGCCCCGGAGGACGTGCTCGTCGAATCGCTGAAGGGCGTCGCGGCGGCGCATCCCGAACTGTCCGTCGACCTCGAGACGCACGTCATCACGCGCGCCGAGCCGAAGGCGCAGGGCAAGGTCGCCGTCGTCTCAGGCGGCGGCTCGGGCCATGAGCCGCTGCACGGCGGATTCGTGGGAGTCGGCATGCTCGACGCCGCCGTGGCGGGGGAGATCTTCACCTCGCCCACGCCCGACCGTGTGCAGGCGGCCACCAAGGCGGTCGACCGCGGGGCGGGTGTGCTCCACATCGTGAAGAACTACACCGGCGACGTGCTCAACTTCGAGATGGCGGCCGAACTCGCCGCCATGGAGGGGATCGAGGTCGGCACGGTCGTCGTCGACGACGACGTCGCCGTGCAGGACTCGCTCTACACCGCCGGGCGCCGCGGGGTCGGACTCACCGTGCTGCTCGAGAAGCTCGTCGGCGCCGCCGCCGAGGAGGGGCAGGACCTGGCGGCCGTCGTCGCCCTCGCCCAGCGGATCAACGCCCAGGGGCGCTCGATGGGCATGGCGCTCACCAGCTGCACCGTGCCCGCGGCCGGGAAGCCCACCTTCGACCTCCCCGACGACCAGATGGAGATCGGCATCGGCATCCACGGCGAACCCGGACGGCACCGCGAACCGCTGGCCCCGGCCTCGGAGATCGCCCGTCAGCTCGTCGAACCCCTCCTCGCCGACCTCGACATGGCGGGGCCCGCGATCGTCATGCTCAACGGCATGGGGGCCACCCCGCTCATCGAGCTGTACCTGATGTACGGCGAGGTCGCCGCGCTGCTGGAGCGCGCGGGCGTGCAGATCGCCCGCACCCTCGTGGGCGACTACATCACGTCGCTCGACATGGCCGGATGCTCGCTCACCGTGCTGAAGGCCGACGACGAGCTGCTGCGCCTGTGGGACGCCCCGGTCATCACCCCCGGCCTGCGGTGGGGCGCCTGATGGCCGCCGAGACCCTCACCACCGCCGGTCTGCAGGACTGGATCACGCGCTTCGCCGGCGTGGTCGCCGAGAAGCGCGACTGGCTCACCGAGCTCGACTCCGCCATCGGCGACGCCGACCACGGCGCCAACATGGCCCGAGGCATGAGCGCGGTGTCGGAGAAGCTGGCCGCGAGCGCACCAGCGGCCGCCGACGACCTGCTCAAGACCGTGGGCATGACCCTCGTCAGCTCGGTGGGCGGGGCGAGCGGACCGCTCTACGGCACGTTCTTCCTCCGGATGGGCATGGCGGCGGGAGCGGTGGACGCCCTCGACGCCCCCGCGCTCGCGGCGGCGCTGCGGGCGGGCCTCGAGGGCATCGTCGC
>DAMDKH010000346.1:0-2209 GCA_032099965.1 Microbacterium sp. | reverse complement strand
CTGCACGCGCACCCGCCGCGGATCGATCGTGGCCGAGAACGCGTGGGCGACCACGCGGTGTCCGGGCTCGTTGGCGGCAGCCGACACGAAGCGACCGAGCGGGGTGAGTTCCGCGTCGGTCAGGACGAGGCCCAGCTCCTCGTCGAGCTCGCGGCGCAGGGTCTGCGACGGGCTCTCGCCGGGCTCCGGCTTGCCGCCCGGCTGCATGAACCGCGTGGTGCCCTGCTTGCGCACGACGAGCACGCGCCCCGTCGCGTCGGTGAGGATGGCGGCGCTGACCAGGATGTCAGGCATCGTCGGCGAACACCTTCCCGGGGTTGAGGATGCCGAGGGGGTCGAACACCCGGGCGATCTGACGCTGCAGCTCCCATTGGTCATCGCCGAGCTCGGCCGCCAGCCAGCGGCTCTTCAGCGTGCCGATACCGTGCTCCCCGGTGAGCGTGCCGCCGAGCGCGATGGCGGCACGGAACAGCTCATCCGCCGCGCGCCACACGATCTCGGGCGTCTCGGAGCCCTCGAAGATGAAGTTCGGGTGCAGGTTGCCGTCGCCGGCGTGCGCCACGGTCGGGATCGACATGCCGTAGCGCTGCTCGATGCGGGCGATCTCGTCGAACATCGCCGGCATCGCGCTGCGCGGTACCGAGACGTCTTCGATCAGCGTGGTGCCGAGCGACGCCATCGCCGCGTGCATGGAACGACGGATCGCGAGCAGCTGTTCGCCCTCCGCCCGGTCGTGGGTGACGGCGGGCGTGCCGCCGGCGGCGCGGAGGACGTCGGCGATGGCGTCGGCCTCCGCCGGGGCGGCCGGACCGTCGGTCTGGATGGTGAGCTGCGCGGTGCCGGGGGTGGGAGCGGGGAGGGAGAGCAGGGCGTGCACCGCGCGGAGGCTCGCGGCATCCATGAGTTCCATGATCGCGGGCTGGAGGCCGGCAGCGGTGACGGCGGCCGACCCCGCCGCCGCTGCGCGCACGTCGGGGAAGGTGGCGGTGACCGTGCACACCGTACCGGGCACGAGCCGCCGCAGCTTCAGCGTCGCCCCCACGATGACGCCGAGGGTGCCCTCGGAGCCGATCATCAGCGCGGTGAGGTCGAGCCCCGTCACGCCCTTGAGGCTGCGATGGCCGAGGTGGAGGAGGCGGCCGTCGGCGAGCACGACGTCGAGTCCGAGTACGGCGTCGCGCACGACCCCGTACTTGGCGCAGAGGAGGCCGCCGGCACCGGTGGCGATGTTGCCGCCGACCGTGGAGATGTCGCGGCTCGCGGGATCGGGCGCCCACCACACCCCGTGCGGGGCGAGAGCCCGGTTGAGGTCGGCGTTGAGGATGCCGGGTTCGACCACGGCGAGCAGGTCGTCGGCGCGCACCTCGAGGATCGCCGTCATGCGGGCGGTCGAGAGCACGATCTCCCCGTCACCCGCGTTGGCGGCTCCGGCGAGTCCGGTTCCCGCGCCCCGGACGACGACAGGGGTGCGGGTGGCCGTCGCGATCCGCAGGGTCTGCTGGACGTCGGCGACGGTCAGGGCGTGCACGACGGCGACCGGACGGCCGACCGCCGCGTGCCCCGAGCGATCCGCCCTGGCGTCTTCGAGTGCCGGGGCGCGCGTGTCGACGATGTCGCCGAGCGCGGCCCTCAGCTGCTCGACGACGGTCATCCGAGTGCGCGCCGCCCGCTGATCACGCCGGCGACGACGGCGACGAGCGCGAATGCCGAGCCGATCAGCGCCTGTCCCATCGACCACCAGGCGATGGTGACGCCGACGTAGATGAGCAGCTCGACCGCGGCACGGAGGAAGGGATGCACCCGCAGCACGGGGCGCGGCGAGAGGAACAGGGCCCAGACCAGGATCACGACGACGGGGGCGCCGACGCCGAGCACGATGTTCCACGGCAGGTCCCACGTCGCGAAGCCCCAGAGGGCGAGGGAGGCGACCGCGGCGACGAGCACGACGGCGCGGATGACGTCGAGCACGGTGATGACCGGCCGTTCGACGCCGGGGACGGGAGCGGAGACCTGCGGCATGCGTCCCAGTCTATTCGGCGACGACGAGCGCCTCGGCCGTGCTCTCCTGCGGGACCGCGTAGACACGGGCGTCGTTCTCGACCGGAGCCGGCTGCTCGGCGGGGGCGGGCGGGGCGAGCGGAGCGACCTCGACCGGCGACGTCTCCTCGACCGGGGCCACCGGGACGACCTCGACCGGCGCGGCCGGCGC
>DAMDKH010000345.1:0-2223 GCA_032099965.1 Microbacterium sp. | reverse complement strand
GCTTCCCGGCCTGGGTCGCGCGCTCCTGGGGCTGCGCGGGGACTTCCGGCCCTCCGTCGACAGGCGCCTCGGACTCCGCCGGAGCCTCGGACTCAGCGGGAGCCTCGGCCTCCGCAGGAGCCTCAGACTCCGCGGGAGCCTCGGACTCCGCGGGAGCCTCGGCCTCCGCGCGAGCCTCAGACTCCTCAGGAGCCTCGGCCTCAGCGGGAGCCTCAGACTCCGCGGGAGCCTCGGCGTCCTCCGTCACCGGCGACTCGGTCTGCGGGTCATCCCCGTCGACCGGCGCGTCGGCACCGGACGCCGAGGACGGCGTCAGCTCGTCCGCGGCGTCAGCCGGGAAGTCGAGAGTAGGGGCGTTGTTGTCATTGTTCTCATCGGCCATCTCTGGCGTACTCCCTGCACGTGCACCGGGGTGCTCGTGAAATCTCGTGCGGTACCCGCGGGTGCCGCGCACTCATTCGATCTGCGGCCGGCTCGTGGCTCTGGTCGCGTGGGGCATGGGCCCCGAAGTCTGCGTCGACGCGTGTCACGGCGGGGCCGCTCATCGCATCACAGGCCATTATCGCACCAAGTCGTCCGGAATGCGGCATCCGCTCGGCCGGCCCCGTTATCTCCGGCCCGGTTCTCGCCGCATCCATAGCACTCGCTGAGATAATCCCCAGATGAGCGAGCAGCGTCCCCGCCCCGTCGTCTACGCCGTATGGCTGATCATCGCGAGCGTCATCGGGTGGTTCGCCGCCTTCCAGCTGACGATCGAGAAGTTCGTACTGCTCGGCGATCCCGATGCCGCCCTCTCGTGCGACCTCAGTTCCTTCATCCAGTGCGGGAAGAACCTCGGGTCCTGGCAGGGCGAGGTGTTCGGATTCCCCAATCCGGTGCTCGGCCTCACCGGATGGATGGCCCCGCTCGTCGTCGGGGTGGCGCTGCTGGCGGGCGCCCGGTTCGCCCGGTGGTTCTGGGTGCTGTTCGGGATCGGCATCACTTTCGCGTTCGGCTTCGTGTGCTGGCTGATCTCGCAGAGCATCTACGACCTCATCGTGCTCTGCCCCTGGTGCATGGTCACCTGGGCGGTGACGATCCCGACGTTCTTCGCCACGATGCTGCATCTCACCCGCAACGGCACGTTCACCTCTTCGCAGCGCACGCAGGAGCGTGCCGGCAAGCTCATGGTGTGGGTGCCCCTCGCCACGGTCGTCGCCTATGCGATCGTCATCGTCATGGCGCAGCTGAAGGGCATCGACTTCCTCGGCGAGATGACCCGCCTCCTCCTCGGCTGAGCGCGACATGACGAGAGCCCGCCCCCACGGGGACGGGCTCTCGTCGTACGACGGCGGTTCAGCCGAACCAGATGCCGAGCTCGCGCGCGGCGGACTCGGGGCTGTCGGAGCCGTGCACGAGGTTCTGCTGCACCTTGAGGCCCCAGTCGCGACCGAAGTCGCCGCGGATGGTGCCGGGAGCGGCGGTCGTCGGATCGGTCGTGCCGGCGAGCGAGCGGAAGCCCTCGATCACCCGGTTGCCCGCGAGGCGGATCGCCACGGACGGACCCGAGAGCATGAACTCGATCAGCGGCTCGTAGAACGGCTTGCCGGCGTGCTCGGCGTAGTGCGCGGCGAGCAGGTCGCGGTCGGGGTCGACGAGGCGGATGTCGACGAGGGCGTAGCCCTTCGCCTCGATGCGGGCGAGGATCGCGCCGGTGAGGCCGCGGGCGACGCCGTCGGGCTTGACGAGGACGAGGGTTTCTTCGGTGGCCATGTCATTCACTCTCTGTCTGAGTCTCGGTCGAGGGCCCGGCCGGGCGTCGTGCGTCCAATCGGGCCCCCATGATGGTCGCATACGCCCACATCCCGCCGAAAATCAGCGCGACCAGCAGGATGGCTGGCACGAAGAACGCCGAGAGCGCGACGAGCGCCTGGATGGTCCAGCCGGCGTTCAGCGCCCACGGGCGGGTGATCGCCCCGGCGATCGCGATGCAGGCGAGCGCAACGAGGCTGCCGCCGACGATGCCCCACCACTGCGGAATGCTCTCGGGGAGCGACCGGAGCCCGAAGATCGTGAGTCCGGCGAGGAACACCACGATCGCCTCGAACCCCAGCACGACCGGCGCCAGCTTCTGCACGAGGGTGCGGGGTGCGCGTCCTCGACGCGGGGCGGGGGCGGCGGCGGTCACGCGCGCCACCCCGACTTCCAGTCCTCCTCCTCGGCGAGAGCGATCGCCTCACCGGC
>DAMDKH010000344.1:0-2230 GCA_032099965.1 Microbacterium sp. | reverse complement strand
AGGATCTGCCCGATCACCGCGACCGCCGTGACGCCGTCGAACTCGGCTTCGGGCTCGAGCACCAGGCGATGCGCCAGGGCCACCACGGCCAGCTCGCGCACGTCGTCGGGCGTCACGAAGGTGCGGCCGTTCTTCGCCGCCCAGGTCATGACCAGCCGCGACAGCGCGATGGCGCCGCGCACGCTCACGCCGAGCCGCACCTCCGATGCCCGGCGCGTCGCGTCGACGATGCGCATGATGTAGTCGGAGATGAGCGGGTTGACGTACACGCCGCGCGCCATCTCGCCCATGGTGAGGAGCGTGTCCGTGCCCACGAGCCCGTCGAGCACGCGCGTGGGCTGGGCGGCCCCCTGGAGGATGCGCATGGTCGCGGCGTCGTCGGGGTAACCGATCGACGTCTTGATCATGAAGCGGTCGAGCTGCGCCTCCGGCAGGCGGTAGGTGCCGCCCTGCTCGATGGGGTTCTGGGTGGCCATCACCAGGAAGGGCGAGCCGACGGGGCGCGTCACGCCGTCGACCGTGACGGTGCCCTCCTCCATGACCTCCAGCAGCGCCGACTGGGTCTTGGGGCTGGCGCGGTTGATCTCGTCGGCGAGCACGATGTTCGCGAAGACCGGGCCGGCATGGAACTCGAACGTGCCCTCCTTCTGGTCGTACACGGTGATGCCCGTGACGTCTCCCGGGAGCAGATCGGGGGTGAACTGGATGCGCGTGCTCGTGCCGTGGATGGTCTGGCCGATCGCGCGGGCCAGCGCGGTCTTGCCCGTGCCGGGGAAGTCCTCGAGCAGCACGTGCCCTCCGGTCACGGCGGTCGCGAGCACGAGCTCGACGATGTGGCGCTTGCCGAGCACGACCTGCTCGACGTTGCCGGTGAGGATGGAAAACGTCTCGGCGAACCACGCCGCCTGTTCGGCGGAAATGGTCACGGGGGCGGTGGAGGCAGCGGGCATGGGTGTCACAGCTCTCGTGTCGAGGGTCGGGGAACGCGCGTGCGCGGAGGGATCACGGGCACACTCCCGCCACCCGGTGGGTGAGGGGGGCGAGCGAGCCGTAGGCGCCGGTCCAGGTGACCGTGACGTCGAAGGCGCCGGGCACGTCGGCGACGGGCGCCGGGTTGCCGACGCGGTACGAGCCCCGGGCGGCGGCCGAGACGGAGACGACGTCGTCCTTGTCGGCGGGGAGGCAGGGCTGGAACTGGGCGTTCACGACGGTGGGCGCGGTCTCGGCCGTGATCGCCACGGCGGCCGAGCAGTAGCTCGTCAACGTGGCGTGGCAGGCCCGGGCGCTCGGCCGGTTGGGTGCCGCGTCGGGGCTGAGCGAGAAGTCGCGGCTCCAGCTGTCGTAGAGGTTGTACTGGGCGACGAAGCCGTCCTCGACCGCGATCGACGGCGCGGTCTGCAGCCGGTACTCGTAGCGGTCGCCGTTCTGCTCCGGTGTCGTCGACACGCGGTACCGCGCGTCGCCCGACGGGCCGTCGACCGAGGTGAAGGTGAAGACCTGGGTGGGCGTCGACTCGGTGACGCCGTAGCCGTTCGAGGCGCAGGCCTTGACGCTGTAGAGCTGGTACTCGACGAGCCCGGTCAGCGACGGGCTGTCGGACTGCTTCTCGGCACCCGACACGACGAGCCCGCCGCTCGCGTCGGCGGTGCACGACACGTTGCCCGAGCGCCAGGCCACGTAGACGATCCGCACGCCCTGCGCACTGCCGTTCGCCTGCGCCCCGCCCGGCGACGAGATGCTGATCGAGGTGTTGGACGAGGCGCCCGCGACGGTCTGCGACGGCTCGAAGTAGGGCGCGCCGGCGACGGTGACCGAGGTCTGGAACGCGCCGCCCTCGTTGCTGCCGCCGCCGGTCGGAGGCTGGAACTGGCTGATCGGCACGAGCGTGAGCGTCTGCGCGCCGGGGGCGAGCGAGATCTCGGCGGTGGTCGTCGGACCCGTGCGGTCGATCACGGCGCCCGTCTCCTCGACCCGGAACGACCGGGCGTCGTCGGAGGAGGAGATCGCGAGCGACACCACGCCGCGCCCGCGGTCGCTCGACCCCGGGCGGTACACCGGAGACGCGGTGGCGTTCGACACCACCGGCGCCGCGTACGCCCAGCTCGTGTGCGGAGAGGTCGCGGCGGATGCTCCGACGGCGTTGACGGCCGTGGCGGTGAAGGCGTGCCGCTCGCCGTTGACCAGCCCGTTCACGGTGCACTGGTACAGCGCCGCACCCGCGGGCACGCAC
>DAMDKH010000343.1:0-2231 GCA_032099965.1 Microbacterium sp. | reverse complement strand
GAGGGCGCTGCCCCCGCTGAGCGCCGCGAAGGCGATGCCCCCGGCGAGCGGGAGCGCGGCGAGGGAGAGCAGCACACGGCGGCCGCGCGTCGTCAGCCGGAGCCGCGTGGCGCGGGTCGGAAGGACGGGTGCGGTGCGGAAGGTGATGGTGCTCATGTCTTTCTCCTCTGCCTCTCTCCGGTGACCGGAGCTCGTCATCGCCCTCGGGCGATGACCACGTTGGCGTAGCATCCGCATCCGCCTCTCGGCCGGGAGAGGCGAGTGCGAAGCTACGTTCCGAAGGTATCTTCGAATTCGAATATCTGTCAAGCTTTCTTCGAACTCATGTGCGTGAATCCGACGACACGCTCGAACAGATCTTCCAGATCCGGGTCGCCCTCGGATACGGTTTCGATAAAGACAGACCATCACGGGCCACCGACATTGCGACCGCCGGGCCCGGATCCGCGCTTCGAAGGAGCACCATGAGCGACATCGCCGCCCCCGAGTCCGAGGTTCCGCGCACGCGCCGTCGCAAGAGCCTCAGCCCGAAGCAGATGGCGATCCTCGAGGTGATCCAGGCGTCGATCGCCCAGCAGGGCTATCCGCCGAGCATGCGCGAGATCGGCGACGCGGTCGGCCTCAAGTCGCTGTCCAGCGTCACGCACCAGCTCGGCCAGCTCGAGCTCAGCGGCTACCTCCGCCGCGACCCGGGCAAGACCCGGGCCATGGAGGTGCTGATCGACCTCCCGGGCACGACCGCCGAGAATCCGGCCGACATCGCGACTCCCGTCGGCGACGCCGCGCTGGTTCCCCTCGTCGGCCGCATCGCCGCCGGCGTGCCCATCACGGCCGACCAGCAGGTCGAGGAGATCTTCCCCCTGCCGCGCCAGCTCGTGGGCAAGGGCGACCTGTTCATGCTCAAGGTCTCGGGCGAGTCGATGATCGACGCGGCCATCTGCGACGGCGACTGGGTGGTCGTGCGTTCGCAGCACACGGCCGAGAACGGCGAGATCGTGGCCGCGATGCTCGACGGAGAGGCCACGGTCAAGACCTTCCGCCGCCGCGACGGCCACACCTGGCTGCTCCCCCGCAACTCCGCCTTCGAGCCGATCCTCGGTGACGAGGCCGTGGTGCTCGGAAAGGTCGTGGCGGTCCTCCGCTCGGTCTGACCCTGCAGAGACGACGGAGCCGCCTTCCCCACGCTCGGGGAAGGCGGCTCCGTCGTCTGCGCTCAGACCGTGATCGCGACGTCCTCGCGCACCCGGCGCGTGGCCTCCACGATGTGCCGCAGCGACTGGGTGGTCTCGTCGTAGCCGCGGGTCTTCAGCCCGCAGTCCGGGTTGACCCACAGCTGGCGGGTGGGGATCACCTCGACGGCACGGCGCAGGAGCGCCTCGATCTCGTCGACGGCCGGCACCCGCGGCGAGTGGATGTCGTAGACGCCCGGTCCGATGCCGTGGTCGAAGCCGACCTCGGCGATGTCGGCGACGACCTCCATCCGGCTGCGCGCCGCCTCGATCGAGGTGACGTCGGCATCCAGCGCGCGGATCGCGTCGATCACCACGCCGAACTCCGAGTAGCAGAGGTGGGTGTGGATCTGCGTGGCCGCCGCCGCCCCGCCCGTCGCCAGCCGGAACGATCCGACCGACCACTCCAGGTAGGACGCCTGGTCGGCGGCCTTGAGCGGAAGCAGCTCCCGCAGCGCCGGCTCGTCGACCTGGATGATGGCGATGCCCGCGGCCTCGAGGTCGGCGATCTCGTCGCGCAGCGCGAGGGCCACCTGGTTCGCGGTGTCGCCGAGCGGCTGGTCGTCACGCACGAACGACCACGCGAGGATCGTCACGGGACCCGTCAGCATCCCCTTCATGTGCTTGGCCGTGAGCGACTGGGCGTAGCTCGACCAGGCGACCGTGATGGGCGCCGGCCGGGACACGTCGCCCCAGAGGATCGACGGGCGCGTCGCCCGCGAGCCGTACGACTGCACCCAGCCGTGCTCGGTGACCGCGAATCCGTCGAGGTGCTCGGCGAAGTACTGCACCATGTCGTTGCGCTCCGGCTCCCCGTGCACGAGCACGTCGAGGCCGAGGTCCTCCTGCAGGGCGACGACGCCGGCGACCTCGCGGCGCAGGAAGTCGTCGTAGTCCTCGGCGGGGATCTCGCCGCGCGTGTACCGCGCCCGCGCCCGCCGGATGTCGCCGGTCTGCGGGAAGGAGCCGATGGTGGTGAGGGGAAGGACGGGCAGACCGAGC
>DAMDKH010000342.1:0-2238 GCA_032099965.1 Microbacterium sp. | reverse complement strand
GCCACGAGCACCTTGCCCTCGAGGCCCGGAGCACCGGCCGGGACACCGCCGCGCACGAGGTCGACGGCCAGGGCCTCGACGGGAGCGGCGGCCAGCACCGGCCACACGGCTCCGAGGTCGGCGTACGGGGCGGCCACGAGGATCGCGGGACGCGCCTCCGCTCCCCCCAGTTCGGCGAGCGCGCGCTCGGCGGCTGCGGAGAGCTGCTCGACGGTGGCGGGCAGCGACTCGCTGACGAGGGCCGGCTCGTCGAGCTGCACCCACTCGGCTCCGGCCGCGCGCAGACGATCGAGCAGCTCGACGTAGACGGGCAGCAGGTCGTCCAGTCGCGAGAGCGGCTCCAAACCGTCGGGGGCGTCATCCGACGGCTTCGCCAGGGCGAGGAGCGTCACCGGACCCACGATGACCGGGCGGGTGACGAAGCCCCCACCGACCGCCTCCGCCACCTGCCGCACGAGCCGGTCGCTCGACAGCGAGAACACCGTCTCCGGACCGATCTCCGGCACGAGGTAGTGGTAGTTCGAGTCGAACCACTTGGTCATCTCGAGCGGTGCCCGGTCGCCCTCGCCGCGCGCGACGGTGAAGTACGCCGGCAGGCCGATGGTGCCGTCGGCGTCACGCAGATCGGCGAAGCGTGCGGGGATGGCACCGACGGTCACCGCCGCGTCGAGCACCTGGTCGTAGAAGGAGAACGACTCGGGGATCGCGGAGTCGTTCCGCCCCAGGCCGAGCGCGGCGAGCCGCTCACGCGTGCCCTGGCGCAGTTCGGCGGCGATCTCGTCGAGCTCCCACTCGTCGATGCGTCCGGCCCAGAAGGACTCGACGGCCTTCTTCAGCTCGCGTCGACGGCCGATGCGGGGGTAGCCCAGGATCGTGCCCTCGGGGAATGCGGTCATTGTCTTTCCTTTCGGCGGGGTCTAGCGGCGCAGGGCCGGGAGGATGCCGGCCTCGGCGAGGACGGTGAGGACGGTGTCGTGCTGGTTGAAGGCGTAGAGGTGCACGCCCGGGGCGCCGCCGTCGACGACGTCGCGGGTGAGACGGGCGGCCCAGGCGATGCCGATGTCCCGGCGCCCCTCGGGCGTGGGCTCGACCTCCAGTGCCACCGAGAGCTCTCCGGGGAGGTCTTCGCCCGTGAGCTCCAGCACCCGGGCGAGCCGAGCGGGCGAAGTGATGGGCATGATCCCGGGCAGGATCGGGATCGTCACTCCGCCGGCGCGCGCCCGCTCGACGAAGGCCAGGTAGTCGTCGGCGTGGAAGAACAGCTGCGTGATGGCGAAGGTCGCCCCGGCGGCCTGCTTGGCCAGCAGCGCCTCCACGTCCTGCGTGCGGTGCGTGGCCCGCGGGTGACCCTTGGGGAACGCGGCGACGGCGATGCTCACCCGGCGACGGGGGTCGACGCGGGCGGCACCGGGGAGACCGGGCACCGGGGCCTCCTCGTAGGGTGCACGCTCCGCCTGCACCCGGTCGATGAGCTGCACCAGCTGCGCAGCGCTCTCGAGATCGCCGAGGTAGGCCTCCGTCTGCCCGGCCGGAGGATCGCCGCGGAGGGCCAGGAAGCTGAGGATGCCGGCGTCGAGGAACTCGCGGATCAGCGCGGCCGCACCGGCGTAGGTGTTGCCGACGCAGGTGAGGTGGGCGAGCGGCTCGACGGCGGTGTGCTCCCGGATGAAGCGCAGCACGTCGAGCGAGCGCCCACCGGTCGACCCGCCGGCGCCGTAGGTCACCGAGAGGAAGTCCGGGCCGGCCGCGGCCAGTCGACGAACCGTCTCCCGCAGCGCCTCCTCGCTCGACTCCGTGCGCGGAGGGTAGAGCTCGAAGGAGAACGGCACGCGGGCGGTGCCGGGCGATGGCGTCTCGAAGGACATCTCTTCTCCGGGGGGACAGGGCGGGCCGGGGGCCGCGCACGACGCTGACAGGGGCATCATTCGCGGGCGGGTGCCGGGCTCGGCTGTCGCTCCACACCTCGGCGGACCGGGTGTTTCCATGAAGGTAGAACACGGCCCCCGCGGGGCGCACGCTCTGTGACGCCGTATGTCATCCGCGCCTAGGCTCGAAGCATGGCGTCTCCGTACGGTTCCTGGCCCTCCCCCTTCACCGCGGCGTCGGTCGCGGCATCCTCGCCCCGCATCGATGGGGCGCGCTTCGTCGGGGAGGAGATCTGGTGGGGCGAGTCCGTGCCGGCCGAGGGCGGACGCGTCGCCGTGCGCTCCTCGCTCGGCCACGAGATCCTGCCCGCGC
>DAMDKH010000341.1:0-2242 GCA_032099965.1 Microbacterium sp. | reverse complement strand
TCGCCACGACCCCGCCGATCGTGCAGGCGATCTCGCTGGCGGGGTCCGGGCCGAGCTTGCGTCCGTACCGTGCCAGGCGGGTGTTCACCTGACGGACCGTCGCCCCGGGGCCGACGCTCACCGACGTGCCGTCCGCGCCGATCCGGATGTCGCGGAAGGCGGTGCGGGTGTCGACGAGGATGTCGCCGCTCACGCCCTGGCCCGACAGGCTGGTGCCGCCGGAGCGGAACGTGAGCGTGCGGCCGGCGGTGCGGACGGCGTCGAACACGCGCGCCACGCCCTGCGCGTCGGCGGGGGAGACCACGGCGTCCGGCACGAGGAGGTAATGCGATGCGTCATGGGCGCGGGCGAACCGGTCGAGGGAGCGCGCATGCACGGTGACGTCGTCGCCGAGGAGGGCGGGATCGAGCGGCGGGACGACGGTGGTGGGCACGGTTCTCCTCAGCGGCGAGACGGAATTGTCTGACAAGTGTACCGACGGATGCGCACGCCGCTAGGCTTGCCCGCATGACCGCCCTCCCGGATGCCCCGCTCGGCGTCGTCGGCGTCGTCGAGGCGGTGACGGCACGGCTGCGCGTGCGCATCCTGCACGGGGAGCTCGCCCCGTCGACGCCTGTGACCGAAGCCTTCGTGGCCG
The DNA here is from genome assembly GCA_032099965.1 of Microbacterium sp. Taxonomy (GTDB): domain Bacteria; phylum Actinomycetota; class Actinomycetes; order Actinomycetales; family Microbacteriaceae; genus Microbacterium. The sequence goes on along the minus strand of DAMDKH010000341.1, from coordinate 1,605 downwards.
AGGAGTACGGGGTGGCGCGACCCAGTGCCAAGGCCGCCATCGAGCAGCTGGTGGCCGCCGGACTGCTCCTCCGATCCGCGCATCGCAGTGCACGCGTGGTCTCGATCGATCCCGAGACGGTGCGCGATGTCTACCGCACCCGCGCGCGGCTGGAGAGCGCGGCCCTGCGCGAGCTCGCCGCCCGGCGTGAGGTGCCGGACGAGGCGACCCGCGCGAACGCCGAGATCCTCGCGCTTCCGCCCGGCCCGGATGCGCGCACCGTCGACCCCGACCTCCGCTTCCACACCGCGCTGATCGACGCGCTGCGGAGCGAGCGGACGGGGCGCATGTACCGCAGCGTGCTCGACGAGGTGCGCCTGTGCATGGCGCAGGTGCAGGGTCGTCGACTCCTGGAGTCCGAGGTGATCGCGGCGCAGCATGCGGAGATCCTCGATGCCGTGGCTGACGGCGACGCCGCGCGCGCCACGGCGGTGCTGAGCCGCCATCTCTCCTCGGCCGAGGAGCGCCTCGTCGACGCTCTCGACGCGTCCTGACGGTCTCCGTCGATCAGCGCGCGGCGTCGGGGATGTCGATGGGCGCATCCGCCGGATCCGCCCACACCGGGGCGGGCAGCGGCGTGTCGACGGCGCCGGCCTGGATCGCCCGGAGCGCTGCGGTGATCTCATCGTCGTTCTCCGGCACCGCCAGACCGCAGGCGCGCAACTCGGAGGCGAACTGGAGGGTCAGCCGGATCTTGCCCGCCTCGACCGCCTGCGCCGTCGTGCCGGTGCGGATCTCGCTCCCGGTCTGGATCGCCGGGACCGCGTCGCACACGTGGTACACCGCGCCGCCGTCGACCCAGACCACCTCGTCCTCGCCGAGCAGCTGGACCACGGCGGAGCGGTCGGCGGTGTACTGCTCGACCGAGGGCGGCGTGAGATCGACGCCGATGAGGGTCGCGAGCACGGCCAGCACGATCCCGATGACGCCCGCGGTCGTCTTCTGCCCTCTGCTCATGTCCTTGTTGAGGAAGACGAGCACGATGAGGGGGAGGAACGCGACGACGGCGATGATCGCGCCCAACTGGTTCTGCACGAAGAAGCGCACGGTGTCGGAACGGCGCGCGGGGTCGAGGCGGTTCGCCTTCTTCCAGAGCAGCGAGCCGGAGATCGACAGCCCCGCGATCACGACCAGGAGGACGAGCAGCGTCGCGAACGCCCAGCCGGGGAACTGCGTCGTGGTGCCGGACTCCTCGAGCAGACCGGTGCCGGGGTCGCGCACGAGCGCCCCGTCCGCGCCGGTGACCTCGCGCTGGCGGAGCACCCAGAACAGGGCCACTCCTTCGGCGGCGATGGCGAGGGCCCAGAGGATCCCCGCCGTCCATCGGAGACGGGTCGCGTCGGCCCGCCCGGCTTCGGTCGGCTCCGCCTCGTGCACGTCCCGCGGCTGGTCCGTCGTCGCGTCCTGATCGCCGGTCATATCGCCCCCTTTTCCCGGCCGAGCATAGCGGCCGGGTGACCTACGCTGGAGGAATGACAGCGGATCCGGATGACGCGCTCACCTGGGACGGGGATGACTCGGCCGCGGGTGCCACGCCGCCGGCGACGACACCGCGGGGGCGCTCCC
>DAMDKH010000340.1:0-2242 GCA_032099965.1 Microbacterium sp. | reverse complement strand
GGCGAGCCAGGCGACGTGTCGGCGGGCGAGGTCCTGCGCCTCCGCGGATGCGGGGTCGACACCGCTCTCGGCGGCGGCGATCCAGTCGCGTCCGAGGTCGGCGACCGTGCGCTGCCACGTGGTGCGCTCGGCCTTCGTCATCCCGCGCCACCAGCGGTCGCCGTCGGCGTAGGCCTGCGTGCCCCATCGCTGCTCGACCTCCTCCCGGTGGGTGGTGTGGTCGAAGCCGTCGAACATGTTCTCTGCCATGAGTTCTTCACCTCCTCTCAGTGCGGTGATGGTGGATTCGACCGACGCGATGCGCCGCGCCAGTCGGGCCTGCTCCTCGCGGAGCACGGCCAGGTGGGTGTGGAGGGCGGATGCCTCGTGCTCGCGTGCCGTCGTCCCGTCGCCCGCCTCCGAGCCGCGCAGCACGTCGGCGATCTGAGGGAGCCCGAGGCCGAGGTCGCGCAGGAGCAGGATGCGCTGCAGCCGCACGAGCGCGTGCTCGTCGTAGTGCCGGTACCCGTTCGCGGCGACGCGCGTGGGCGGCAGGAGCCCGATGTCGTCGTAGTGGCGCAGCGTGCGGCTGGTGGTGCCGGCGAGCCGTGCGATCTCCTGGATGGACCAGTCGCGGGTGTCCATGCGCTCTCTCCTCTTTTCGTGTCGGGGTGGGGGCGTGCTGTGGTGTCCACCGTAGAAGTTGACGTTGCGTCAAGGTCAACCCTCGTTCATCGCGATGGCGGAAGACCTCTTGACACGATCGAGATATATCGTGTTATGGTCGGAAACACGATATATCTCGAACTGGCCCGAAGAGGAGAAACCGACATGACCGAGAAGTGGCTCATCGCCCCCGGCGAGGAACGCGTCATCGACATCGAGTCCGCGGCCCGCCTGAAGATCGGGCTGGTCGGTGGACAGGTCGACGTGATCGCCCACGACGAACCCGGCATCCGCATCGAGGTGCACGGCGTGACCGTCAAAGACCTCCGCATCGAGTCGCACGGCGGCGAGATCGAGATCGACCACCCCCAGCTCGGCTGGGACAACTTCCTCGAGGTCTTCCGCAACTTCGGCTCGGGCGGCCCCCGCGCCGAGGTCAGCGTGGCGGTCCCCCGCGGCATCGCCCTCAACCTCGGTGTCGTGAGCGCGGGCGCCCTCGTCTCCGGCATCCGCAACGACGCACGCCTCAGCACCGTCTCGGGCGACCTCATCGTCGACACCCTCATCGGCGACCTCACCGTCAACACGGTGTCGGGCGACGTGCAGGTGCGCGGCCTCACCGGCTCGATCAACGCCAACAGCGTCTCGGGCGACGTCGCCGTCACCGGCGTCGTGCGCAAGGCCGTCGTCGACATCGTCTCGGGCTCGACCACCGTCGACGCGGCGGGCGACGTGAACACCATCACCGTCAACTCGGTCTCCGGCGGCACCACGGTGCGCCTCGACGAGTCGCTCGCCGCGAACTACGTCATCCGCTCGCTCAGCGGCCGCCTGCTCATCGACGGCGTGCAGCGCAACTCGGCCGGGCCCAGCAACTACACCGGCACCACGGGCGAGCTCGCCGGACGCTTCGTCGACCTGCGCGTGAACTCCGTCTCGGGCGGCGTCACCGTGCTGCGCCGCACCCCCGCCTCCACCACGAACGACGCCGAATGGGAGGAGGCATGAGTCCCGCCGTCTTCTCACACGGAGACCTCCGGCTGTATCTGCTGTCGCTGCTCTCCGAAGCGCCTCAGCACGGGTACGGCATCATCCAGGCCCTCACCGACCGCACGGGCGGCACCTACACCCCGAGCGCCGGCACGATCTATCCCCGGCTGGCGAAGCTCGAGGAGGAGGGGCTGGTCACCAAGACCGTCGACGGCCGCACCACCATCTACGCCATCACCGAGGCGGGGCGCGCCGAGCTGTCGGCCCGCGAGCACGACCTGGCGGGCATCGAGTCGGGCCTCGCCGACTCCGTGCGGCTGATCGCCAACGAGGTGCGGCAGAGCGTGCAGGAGGCCATGAAGAGCCTGCGTGCCGATCTCGCCTCCGCGGCCCACGACGAGCGCGCCGCAGCGAAGGGGCGTCCGCGCACCGCGACGGACGACACCCGGGCGACCAGTCGCGAGGAGCTGCACCGGGCCGATGCCGCGGTGAACGCCTTCCGCGCCCGCGTCCGCACCGATCTCCGCACGCACGTCGCGCAGGGCGGCACCCTGCCGGCAGCGGTCGTGACCGATCTGGAGAACGCCCTGGATGCGGCCGCCCGCGC
>DAMDKH010000339.1:0-2246 GCA_032099965.1 Microbacterium sp. | reverse complement strand
GCGGGCCGTGCGGGCGGCCGCATCCATCTGCGCCCGCAACGCCCCGGCCCTGTTCGTGCCCTGCCACCGGGTGCTGCGCAGCGACGGCACCCTCGGAGGCTTCGCCTGGGGCCTCGACGTGAAGGCCCGCCTGCTCGCCCGGGAGGCGGCGACGCGCTGACGGGGCGAGGAGCGGAGGGCATGTCGCGGGAATGCATCTTGCACCCAGGAGGTTCACAGGAATAGGCTGGAGGGCTGTCGCGCCGACCGGGCGACACCGCCGAGGCCTGAGGAGGACACCATGACCACGATCTCCGTCGCACGGGTCGCAGCTCTCGGCACCACCCCGGTGCGCGCGCTCTCCTAGCCGTCTCGCCTTCGCGCGGCCCGTTCGCCTTCCCGGCGTGCGCACTCCCGCCGCCTCCGCTCCTCTGCACACGACTCGACGCCGCCTCGGCTGCGCGGTCGCCCTCCGTCCGCTCGACACGCATCTGAGAGACATGTCTTCCTCGCCTCCTCCGCAGAACCCCCCGTCGTCCTCGCTCTCCACCGTCGCCGCGCTGTGGCGGCTGAAGCCGTTCGTGCGCCCCGTCATCTGGCGCCTCGCCGGGGGAGCGGCCAGCGCGCTCGCCGCCGCCGTCATCGCGCTGATGATCCCCATCGTGCTCGAACAGATCATCCGCGGCCCGGTGGAGTCGGGGGAGTTCGGCGCCATCGCCTGGGGCGCCGTCGCCGTGCTCGGCCTCGCCCTCGGGGAAGCGCTCATGGTGTTCCTGCGGCGCCAGTTCGTGCTCAAGCCCTCGACGGAGGTCGAGTACCGCATGCGCACCGAGCTGTACGCGCGCCTGCAGACCCTGCCGGTGGCCTTCCACGACCGCTGGCAGTCGGGCCAGCTGCTCAGCCGCATGATGCAGGACATCAGCCTCATCCGCCGGTGGCTGGCCTTCGGGCTCGTGCTGCTCGTGGTCAACATCCTCACGATCATCATCGGTGCGGCGTTGCTCTTCCGGTGGCACTGGCTGCTCGGCACGATCTTCCTCGTCACGGCCGTGCCGCTGTGGGTGCGCGGCTACCTCTTCGAGAAGCGCTACGGTGCGCTGACCCGTCGCTCGCAGGATCAGGCCGGCGACCTCGCCACGAGCGTCGAGGAGAGCGTGCACGGCATCCGTGTGCTCAAGGCCTTCGGCCGGGGCACGCACGCGCTGCGACGCTTCAGCCGCCAGGCCGAGACGCTGCGCGAGACCGAGATGAGCAAGGCGTCGGCCATCGCGTCGATCTGGTTCTGGCTCGACCTGATGCCGCAGATCGCCTTCGGGCTCAGCCTCATGTCGGGGATCTGGCTCATCTCGCAGGGCGCGATCGAGCTGCCCGAGCTGTTCGCGTTCTTCGCCATGGCGACGGTGCTCCGGTGGCCGATCGAATCGATCGGCTTCCTGTTCTCGTTCATGCTCGACGCCCGCACGGCGACCGATCGCGTGTTCGAGATCTTCTCCGAGACGAACACGATCAGCGACCCCGCGCACCCGGTGCACATCGCGGAGCCCCGGGGCGAGCTCGTGTTCGAGGGGGCGCACTTCCGCTACCAGGATGCGGGGGCGGGCGAACGCGACCTGCTCGACGGCGTCGATCTCGTGCTGCGTCCGGGCGAGACCATGGCTCTCGTCGGACTCACGGGCAGCGGCAAGACGACGCTGACCACCCTGCCGACGCGTCTGTACGACGTGACCGACGGTCGGGTGACGCTCGACGGGGTGGACGTGCGCGACCTCCCGCTGGCGGAGCTGCGTCGGCACATCGCGATGGCCTTCGAAGACGCGACGCTGTTCTCGGCGTCCGTGCGCGAGAACGTGCTGTTGGGACGGGCCGAGCTCGACCCGCACAGCGAGGAGGGCGAGCGGGTGCTGCGCGAGGCGTTGGACGTCGCCCAGGCGTCGTTCGTCGACGCGCTCCCCGAGGGCACGGAGACGGTCATCGGCGAGGAGGGACTGAGTCTCTCCGGTGGGCAGCGGCAACGGCTGGCCCTCGCCCGCGCCGTCGCCGCGAAGCCGAAGGTGCTGGTGCTCGACGACCCGCTGTCGGCGCTCGACGTCGACACCGAGGCGCTGGTCGAAGAGGCGCTGCGGCACGTGCTCGCCGACACGACGGCGATGATCGTGGCGCACCGTCCGTCGACCGTCGCGCTCGCCGATCGCGTCGCGCTGCTCGAATCGGGCCGCATCACCGCGGTGGGCACGCACAGCGAACTGCTGCGCACCAGCCGGCACTAC
>DAMDKH010000338.1:0-2247 GCA_032099965.1 Microbacterium sp. | reverse complement strand
GTCGGCCCCGGCGCCCAGAGCCCGCAGGGCTACCAGGACTCCGTGCGACAGGCCCTCGGGCGCATCGCCGCGGGCGAGCTGAGCAAGGTCGTGCTGGCCCGCGACCTCACCGGCAGCATCCCCACCGGGTCCGACCTGCGTCGCCTGGTGCGGGCCCTGTCGACCGGATACCCCGACACCTGGGCCTTCGCCGTCGACGGGCTCATCGGCGCGAGTCCCGAGACGCTGGTCACCGTGCGCGAACGAACCGTCACAGCTCGGGTGCTCGCCGGCACGACGGCGCGGGGCGCCGACGCCGACGCCGACACCGCCGTGTCGACCGCCCTCGCGTCCAGCACCAAGGACCTCGACGAGCATCAGTACGCCGTGCAGAGCGTGCTGGCCTCGCTCCGGCCGCACACCCGCGCCCTCGCCGCGAGCGAGCAGCCCTTCCTCCTCAAACTGCCGAACCTCTTCCACCTCGCGACCGACGTCGAGGGCGAGCTCGCCGACGGCGGATCCGCGCTCGACCTCGTCGGCGCCCTGCATCCGACCGCCGCCGTCGCCGGCACCCCCACCACCATCGCCCTCGGGGTGATCCGCGAACTGGAGCCGTTCGATCGCGGACGCTATGCCGGACCGGTCGGATGGGTCGACGCCGCCGGGAACGGCGAGTGGGCGATCGCCCTCCGCTGCGCTCAGTTCGTCGACGGCGGGGATGCCGTGGCCGTGACCGCGTATGCCGGCGCGGGCATCGTGGCCGGATCCGACCCGGAGTCGGAGCTGCTGGAGACCAAGGTCAAGTTCCGCCCGCTGGTCGACGCCCTCGCCTGAGGCTTCCCCGTCGGGCGGGTTGGCGCCGGACGCGCGCGGACCGTGACGCGGACCGCGTGACGTGGCCAGGGCTCTCTGCGCACAACTCAGGACAACGCCGCAGTTCTCGCGCATCGGCGGGGCCTCTCGGCGGTTCGGGGACCGGTTGTCCTGAGTTGTGGCCGCGGCGGCAGGCTGCGTGGCCCCGACGGCGTGCTGCGTGGCTGCGGCGCTCGGCGCCCGGGTCGGATCCGGGAGAACCGCTCTGCCCGCCGGCCGGGTCCTTCCGGAGTCGACCACAACTCAGGACCGGGGCGGCCTTCAGGCCCCGAAACCGGGCCGGCGCACCCCTTCGGGACGTGTCGTCCTGAGTTGGTGCCGCGTCATCCAGCCGGGCAAGGAGGGGGCAGGGCGGAGGGGGCAGAGCCGCGGGAGGCGGGAGGCGGGAGCGCCGTCAGCTCGCCGCGAGCCGCTTCTTCTCGGCCTCGACGTCGAAGTCGGCGCCCGGCCACTGCGGGTCGATGTCCTGCAGCGCCGCGAGCAGCAGCTCCTGCACGGCGAGCCGCGCGAACCACTTGCGGTTGGCGGGGATGACGTGCCACGGGGCGACCTCGGTCGACGTGCGCTCGAAGACGGTCTGGTACGCGGCCATGTAGTCGTCCCACCGCAGGCGCTCGTCGACGTCGCCGGGGTTGTACTTCCAGTACTTGTCCGGGCGCTCAAGGCGCTCCATCAGCCGCGCCTTCTGCTCGTCGGCCGAGATGTGCAGCATCACCTTGACGAGGCGGATGCCGGATGCCGCGACCTCGGCCTCGAACGCGTTGATGGCGTCGTACCGCCGTTCGATCTCGGCCGCGTCGGCGAGGCCGCGGACCCGTCCGATGAGCACGTCCTCATAGTGCGAGCGGTCGAAGACGCCGATGAATCCCGGCTCGGGAAGCCGCTTCTCGACCCGCCAGAGGAAGTCGTGCGCGCGCTCCTCCTCGGTGGGGGCCTTGAACGCCGCGAGGCTCACGCCCTGGGGATCGACACCGCCGACGACGTGCCGCACGATGCCGCCCTTGCCCGCCGAGTCCATGGCCTGCAGCACGAGCAGCACGGCGTCTTTCGCCACCCCGGCTCGACTCTCGGCGAAGAGCCGCTCCTGCAGGTCGCTCAGCGCGGCGAGCCCCTTCTCGAGGTCGCGGGCCCCGTCGGCCTTGCGCCCGTGGTATCCGGGCGTGGCGTGCGGGTCGACGTCGGCGAGGCGGAACCCCTCACCGACGCGGAGGGTCTCGGTCCACTGGTGCGCGTCCGGCAGCTCTCGGTGCGTCATCCGCCCATCCTGCCGCGTCCGAGCCGCGGGCGCACCCTCAGCGGTCGAGCGGGACCTCGATGAGCTGCCGGCCGCCGACCGGCTGCGTGAGCACCTGGTCGAGGGCGGTGCGGGTGGTGACGAGCCGGTGCTCCCACCCG
>DAMDKH010000337.1:0-2257 GCA_032099965.1 Microbacterium sp. | reverse complement strand
GACCGCCGCCCCCATGAACCGCGGCACGTTCACGGCCACGACGCCGGAAGAGATCGCCAAGAAGAAGGCGGAGGAGGCTGCGGCCGCCCGTGCCGCCGCTGCAGCCAAGGCCGCGGCCGCCGCGTCGTCGTCCTCGGCGTCGTCTGCGTCGTTCAACAGCGCCGGTTACGCGCTCGTCGCACCCGGGTCGGGCGAGGTCCGCTACCCGCTCCCCATGGGGTCGTGGAACGTCAGCCGCACCGTCGGCGGCGGTCACAACGGCGCCGACATGCTCGCTCCCGCTGGCACCCCGATCTATGCCGCCGCGTCCGGTGTCGTGCGCGCCTCCGCCGAGAGCATCGGCGGATACGGCGTGTGCGTCATGCTCGACAGCGTCGTCGGCGGTCAGCGCGTGCAGACCACCTACGGCCACATGATCTACGGCTCGCGCCAGGTGCAGCAGGGGCAGACGGTCGAGGCCGGGCAGCTGATCGGCTACGTCGGCAGCACCGGTCGGTCGACCGCCAACCACCTGCACTTCGAGGTCTGGGTCAACGGCGGTCTCGTCGAGCCGATGGCCTGGCTCGGCGCCAACGCCGGCTGAGCGGCGAACACGCCCGCACCGTTCATTCCCCGTTCCACCCCTGCACCCCGTGTGATGGGTTAGCCTGATCCCGTCGTCGAACGGGCAGGAGAAGCTGATGGACAGGACCCCGAGCATCCGCACCATGGATGCCCTCGGACGTCACGTCCTTCTGCATCGCCCGCAGGGATGCCGCGGTGCTGCCGCGCGCGAAAGGCGCTGTCACTAGACAGCGCCTTTTCTCGTCTCTGGGGATCTTCCGACCGCACGACGTCGTGTGATTCGAGAGTGCCGGGAAGCCGTCCCGGCGGATCGAGAGGATGACGGATGCGCACTCTGGTACTGAACGCCGGCTACGAGCCGCTCGCGATCGTGTCGTTCAAGCGGGCCCTCGTGCTCGTCATGAACGACAAGGCGACCGTGATCGAACGCGTCGAGGACGACCCCGTCTGGGGTTCGCACGGCGTCTACGATCGGCCGGCCGTGATCATCCTCTCGCGCTATGTGCGCGTCCCCTCGGGCCGTCGTGTGCCGGTCACCCGTCGCGGGGTGCTGCGCCGCGACAATCACCGGTGCGGATACTGCGGCAAGGCGGCGTCGACCATCGATCACGTGCTGCCGCGTTCGAGGGGCGGCGCTGACTCGTGGGAGAACCTCGTGGCGTGCTGCCTGCGATGCAACAACGTCAAGAGCAACCGTACGCCCCAGGAGATGCGCTGGGAGCTGCGGTTCACTCCGCGGCCGCCGCACGGAACGGCCTGGACCGTGCGCGGCACCGAGCGCAGCGACCCGCGGTGGGAGCCGTACCTGGCCCTCGCGGCCTGAGGGGAACGTCGCTCTCGACGAGGAGCGGCGGTGGGGTGCCCTCGACAGGATTCGAACCTGCGACCTGCCCTTTAGGAGAGGGCTGCTCTATCCTGCTGAGCTACGAGGGCGTGCCCCCAAGTCTAAGCGACCGGCGGCGCGGGCCCGATCAGTCCCGCCCGCTCCGCCACAGCTTCGACGGCCACCAGATGCGCCGCCCGAGGTCGTAGGCGAGCGCCGGCACGAGCAGGGAGCGCACGACGAAGGTGTCGAGCAGCACCCCGAACGCGACGATGAACGCGAGCTGGACGAGGAAGAGGATGGGGATGACGGACAGGGCCGCGAAAGTGGCCGCCAGCACGAGCCCGGCCGAGGTGATGACGCCACCCGTGATCGACAGGCCACGCAGCACGCCTTCCCGGGTGCCGTGCGCGATGGACTCCTCGCGCACGCGCGTCATGAGGAAGATGTTGTAGTCGATGCCGAGGGCGACGAGGAAGACGAACCCGTAGAGGGGGACGGCGGGATCCGCCCCGGGGAAGTTGAAGATCCCCGCGAACACGAGTGCGGAGACGCCCATCGCCGTGCCGAAGGACAGCACCGTGGTGAGGATGAGCAGCACCGGGGCGAGGATCGACCGGAGCAGCAGCATCAGGATCAGCATGATGACCACGAGGATCACCGGGATGATGAGGGTGCGGTCGTGGATGGAGGCGTCGTTCGTGTCGACGGAGGTCGCCGTCACTCCGCCGACGAGGGCGTCGAGATCGGCGAGGTCGGCGCGCAGCTCGCGCACCGTGGCGGCGGCGGCATCCGAGTCGGCGGCGTCGGTGAGCGTGGCCTGCAGCAGCACATCGCCGTCGGCGACGGTGGGTGCGGGGGCGGGCGTGC
>DAMDKH010000336.1:0-2262 GCA_032099965.1 Microbacterium sp. | reverse complement strand
TCCACCGCGATGCGGCGGCCACTCCGCGTGCTCCGCCGTCTCACGGCGACCGCTCCCGCCGTGAAACCTCCGGCGCCGACCGCCGCGGTCCACCACCATTCGCCGAGCAGCAGCAGGGGGTCCATGCTCCGATGCTACCCAGCACGGCGCCGCCCCGGACGTCGACGACCGACGGCGCACCCCGGGGTGTCCAGGGGTGCGCCGTCGACCGCGGAGGCCGGACGCTCAGACCAGCGTCTCCTGCCAGGCCGCGTGCAGCTGGGCGAACTTGCCGGTGCCGCCGATCAGGGCCTCCGGGGTGTCGTCCTCGATGATGCGCCCGTGCTCCATCACGAGCACCCGGTCGGCGATCGCGACCGTCGACAGGCGGTGGGCGATGATGATCGCCGTGCGGTCGGCGAGCAGCGTCTGCAGCGCATCCTGGATGAGTCGCTCCGACGGGATGTCGAGCGACGCGGTGGCCTCGTCGAGGATGAGCACCGCCGGATCGGCGAGGAACGCCCGGGCGAACGAGATCAGCTGCCGCTGCCCGGCCGAGACGCGCCCTCCGCGCTTGTTCACGTCGGTGTCGTAGCCGTCGGGCAGGGCCTCGATGAAGCCGTCGGCGCCCACGGCGCGGGCTGCCGCACGGATCTCGTCGAGCGTGGCCTCCGGCTTGCCGAGCGCGATGTTGTCGGCCACCGTGCCGCTGAAGAGGTAGGCCTCCTGCGTGACCATGACGATCGCCCGGCGGAGATCCTTCGGATGCAGCGACCGCAGATCGACGCCGTCGAGGGTGACCGCGCCGACCGTCGGATCGTAGAAGCGGGAGATGAGCTTGGCGAGCGTCGACTTGCCGGCGCCCGTCGTTCCCACCAACGCGATCGTCTGCCCCGCCGGGATGTCGAGCGAGAAGTCCGGGAGGATCGTCGTGTCGTCGTTGTAGCCGAACGTGACCCCGTCGAACCGGATGTGCCCGCGGGACTCCCACAGGTCGATCGGCTTCTCGGGGTCCGGCACCGTCGGAACCTCTTCGAGCACGCCCGAGACCTTCTCGAGCGCCGCCGTGGCCGACTGGTACGAGTTGAGGAACATCGCGATCTCCTGCATCGGCGCGAAGAAGTTCCGCACGTACAGCACCGCGGAGAGCAGCACGCCGACCGTGAGCGCCCCGTCGGCGACGCGCACGCCGCCCCAGAGCACGACGATGCCGAGGGTGAGCGCGGCGACGCCCATGAGCCCCGGCTCGAACGTGCCGAACAGCATCAGCGACCGCCGGTTCACGTCGCGGTACTCGCCGGCGATCTTCTGGAAGGCCACGTCGTTGCGCGGTTCCTTGCGGAACGCCTTGACGGCCCGGATGCCGGTCATCGTCTCGACGAACTGCACGATCACCTGCGCGCTGATCACGCGGGACTCGCGGTACACCAGCTGCGAACGGGAGTAGAACCACCGCATCAGCAGGAGCAGGGGCACTCCGGCGATGGCGAGGATGAGCCCCGACTGCCAGTCCCAGATGCACAGTGCGATGAAGGTGAACAGCCCGAACAGGACCCCGGAGACGAGTTCGTTGAGCCCGCCGTCGAGCAGCTCCTTGATCGAGTCGAGGTCGCTCGTCTGCCGGGAGATGATCCGCCCGGACGTGTACGACTCATGGAACTCGAGGCTCAGGCGCTGCGTGTGCAGGAAGATGCGCTTCCGGAGGTCGAGCAGCACCGCCTGGGTCAGCTTCGCCGCGATGATGACGTACCAGGCGATGAGCACGGCGGCCAGCGCACCGGCGAGCAGGTAGATCCCGCCGATGAGGAAGGTGGGCATCCAGTCGGCGCGCTCGAGCACCGCCGGCAGCGCGCGGTCGAGTCCGATGCTGATGAGGATCGGTCCGGACACCTGCAGGGCCGTCGAGACGACCAGCACGGCGGCCGCCAGCACGATCCGCGCCTTCAGCGGCTGCACGAGCGAGCCGAGCAGACGCAGCGACCGACGCCGGATCGCCCGGCTCTCCTCCTTGGTGTACCGGGAGCGGTCCTCGTCCTGGGTTCCGGTGAGAACGGTGCTCACGGGCGCACCTCCTTCTCGGTCAGCAGCTCTTCGTCTGCGTGATCGGCCTCCGCCCGGCGGATGCCCTCGTCGATGACGGTGCGCGCCTCGTCATCCGTCCGGTCGGCCGTCGCGTCGTCCGCGGTGTCCGCCGCCGGCGCGGCACCCGCCCCCACGACGGGGATCGCCCCCGTGCGCGCGGCTTCCTCGGCCTCCAGGCTCGAGATGACGTGACGGTAGTGC
>DAMDKH010000335.1:0-2268 GCA_032099965.1 Microbacterium sp. | reverse complement strand
GCCGCCGATGCGGTGCGCGGTGCCTACGCGAAGGACCGTTCCCCCACCGAGGTGCTGCCGCTGTACGGCCGGCTCTCCGCCGCCGAGCAGCACCGCGTGTTCGAACGCAGCCGCGTCGCCGGGGTGCGCCGTCGCGTGGTGCTCGCCACGAACGTCGCCGAGACCAGCCTCACCGTGCCCGGCATCCGCTATGTCGTCGACACCGGCACGGCGCGCATCTCGCGCTACAGCAACCGCTCCAAGGTGCAGCGCCTGCCGATCGAGGCCATCTCCCAGGCCTCGGCCAATCAGCGCTCCGGCCGCGCCGGACGCACGAGCGACGGCATCGCCATCCGCCTCTACTCCGAAGAGGACTTCTCCCGCCGTCCGGAGTACACCGAGCCCGAGATCCTGCGCACCTCGCTCGCGTCCGTCATCCTGCAGATGCTGGCGCTGGGCTTCGGCGACATCACCGAGTTCCCGTTCCTCACCCCGCCCGACTCACGGGGCGTGAAGGCGGCCTTCGACCTGCTCACCGAGCTCGGGGCGGTCGAGCCGTCCCGGCGCGACGGATCCCCGCACCTGACCCGCGTGGGTCGCGACATCTCGCGCATGCCGATCGACCCGCGATTCGCCCGGATGCTCATCGAGGCCGGACGCCAGGGCGTGGTGTCCGACGTGCTGGCGATCGTCTCGGGCATGACGATCCAGGATGTGCGGGAGCGCCCCGAGGAGCGGCGCGAGGAGGCCGACCGTCTGCATGCCCGTTTCGTGGATCCGACGAGCGACTTCCTCACCCTCCTGAACCTCTGGAACCACCTGCGCGCGCAGCAACGGGAACTCGGGTCGAGCGCGTTCCGGCGCCTGTGCCGCGCCGAGCACCTGAACTACGTGCGCGTGCGCGAGTGGTTCGACGTGCACCGTCAGCTCAAGACGCTCGTCAAGACCGCCGACGACCGGCGCGGGGGTGCGGCGGCCGAGGGCGCCGCCGACCCCGACGCGATCCACCGGTCGATGCTCGCCGGGCTCCTGTCGCAGATCGGCATGCTCGACGAGCGCACCGCCCCCGCGGGCAAGACGCATGCGCCCGCCAAGGACGCCAAGCGGCGCATCGCCGAGTACCGTGGCGCACGCGGCATCCGCTTCTCGATCTTCCCCGGCTCGGGTCTGCGCAAGAAGAGCCCGCAGGCCGTGATCGCCGCCGAGATCGTCGAGACCTCCCGCACCTTCGCGCGCACCGTCGCCGCCATCGACCCGGCCTGGGCCGAGCCCCTCGCCGGCGACCTCGCCAAGCGGCAGGTGTCGGAGCCGCACTGGTCGAAGGATGCCGGGGCCGCGGTCGCCTTCGAGAAGGTGACCCTGTTCGGGCTGGAGATCATCCCGCGCCGCCGCGTGCAGTTCGCGCGCATCGACCGTGCCGCCTCGCGGGAGCTGTTCCTGCGGCATGCGCTCGTCGAGGGCGAGTGGGACCCGAGCCGGCTCGACAAGCGCGTGAGCGCCTTCTGGCGCAGCAACGCCGAGCTGCGGCGCCGGCTGGAGAAGCTGGAGGAGCGCGAGCGCCGTCGCGACATCCTCGCCGGCGACGAGGCCGTGTTCCGCTTCTACGACGAGCGCATCCCCGCCGACGTCTTCGACGTGCGCTCGTTCGAACGCTGGTGGCGCGACACGCTCGCCCAGACGCCGAAGCTGCTCGTCATGCGCGAGGCCGACCTCATCGACGACGACGGTCGCGCGGCGCAGAGCGAATTCCCGACGCGGTGGACCCAGGGCGACCAGGTGCTGGGCCTCGCCTACCGGTTCGAACCGGGTGCCCCGGACGACGGCGTCAGCGTGGTCGTGCCGCTCGCCCTCCTCGCCCAGATCGAGGACCGCGGCTTCGACTGGCAGGTGCCCGGTCTGCGCGCCGAGCTCGTCACCGGTCTGCTGCGCGCACTGCCGAAGGCCATCCGTCGCCACGTCGTGCCCGCCGCCGACTGGGCCGACACCTTCGGTGCCGAGATCGCCTCGGACGGCCCGGAGCATCACGAGGGACGCCCCGACCGCTCGCTGAAGGAGGCGCTCGCGCGTCTCATCCAGCCCCTCGCCAATCAGCCCGTCTCCGCGGCCGACTTCGACGACGAGCGGGTGCCCGCCCACCTGCGCATGAACTTCCGCGCCGTCGACGAGCGCGGGCGCGTCGTGGGGTCGAGCCGTGATCTCGCGACCCTGCAGACCGATCTCTCCGACCGCGCCCGCAGCAGCGTCGCGCGCTCGATCGCCCAGCCCCCACGGCAGCCCCGGCCCGGCGGG
>DAMDKH010000334.1:0-2270 GCA_032099965.1 Microbacterium sp. | reverse complement strand
GTCACCCGCGCGATGCTCGGCGAACTGCGCACCGGAGCTCTCGGCGGGGTTCTGCTCGACGCGATCGCCCGAGCCTCCGATCGCCCGGCCGACGCCGTGCGTCGCGCCGCGATGCTCTCGGGCGACCTGGGCGAGACCGCCCGCATCGCCCTCACCGGCGACGCCGCCGACCTCGACGCCGTGGGGCTCGAAGTGGGGCGCCCCGTGCTGCCGATGCTCGCGTCGACGGCGACCACGCCGACCGCCGCGCTCGAGATCACCGGGGAGGCCTCGGTCGAGTTCAAGCTCGACGGCGCCCGCATCCAGGTGCACCGCCACGGCGACGACGTGGGCGTCTACACGCGCAGCCTCGCCGACATCACCCACCGGGTGCCCGAGATCGTCGAGATCGTGCGCGGCCTGCCGGCCACCGACCTCATCCTCGACGGCGAGACCCTCGCCCTCGACGAAGACGGCGGACCTCGCCCCTTCCAGCAGACGATGTCGCGGTTCGGGGCCGACGCGGCGCGCGAGCTCGCCGTCCGGCCGTGGTTCTTCGACGTGCTGCACATCGACGGGCGCGACCTGCTCGACGAGCCGCTGCGCACCCGACTCGTCGAGCTCGAGCGCATCGCCGGCGACTGGCGGATGCCCGGGCTGGTGACGGCCGACGCCGACGAGGCCGAGAAGCTCTCGCGCGACGCCCTCGCCGCCGGGCACGAGGGAGTGCTGGTCAAGGCGATCGACTCGCCCTACACCGCCGGCCGACGCGGGAAGTCCTGGGTCAAGGTGAAGCCGGTGCTCACCTTCGACCTCGTCGTGCTCGCGGCCGAGTGGGGATCCGGGCGCCGCAGCGGTCAGCTCTCGAACCTGCACCTCGGCGCCCGCGACCCCGACGGCGAGTTCGGCGACCCCGGAGCCTGGGTGATGGTGGGCAAGACGTTCAAGGGCCTCACCGACGAGCTGCTGCGGTGGCAGACCGAGACGTTCCCCACGGCCGAGACGCGGCGCACGGCGTCGACGGTGTTCCTGCGGCCGGAGTTCGTGGTCGAGATCGCGATCGACGGGGTGCAGCGCTCCTCCCGCTACCCCGGCGGCGTCGCGCTGCGGTTCGCGCGGGTCAAGGGGTACCGCCCGGACAAGACACCGGCCGAGGCCGACACGGTCCAGACGCTCCGCGCGCTGCTGCGCGGCTGAGGGTCAGGCCGACGGGGAGAGCCCCAGGTCCTCTTCGCGCACGGTGCCCTGCGACGACCACGGGAAGTTGATCCAGAGGTCGGTGTCCTTCCAGGCGAAGTCGGGCTGGATGATCGTCGAGGGCTTGGTGTAGATCGTCACCGAGCGCACATCGGCGCCCTTGTCCTGCAGCAGCTGCACGGCCAGGGCGAGCGTCCGGCCGGAATCGGCGACGTCGTCGACGAGCAGCACCCGCCGTCCGTCGAGGTACGCCATGTCGAGCTCGGGGGGCAGCACCTCGGGGGCGTCGAGCACGGTGCCGATGCCGGTGTAGAACTCGACGTTGATCGCGCCGCAGTTCTTCGCGCCCAGCCCGTAGGCGATCGCGCCGGCCGGGAGCAGGCCTCCGCGGGCGATCGCGACGACGACCTCGGGTTCGAAGCCGGAGTCGAGGATGTTCCGGGCGAGGTCGCGGGTGGCGACGCCGAAGCCGTCCCAGGTGAGCGTCTCGCGCTCGATCGATGCATCAGTCACCGGTCCATTCTCCTCCATCGCGGCGATAGACTGACGACGTCCGGCCCCCTCGCGGCCGGTGCCTGAAAAAGGGGCACGAAGCATCGCGCGACGACGCGGATGCGAGACACATACGGATCAGCATTCCTCCGTCCCTGTCTCGAAAGGCTTCGCCATGCCCTCCGTGTCCGCCCACGTCGCTCTCACCCTCGCCCAGCACATCGATGCCGTGTTCGGCGTCATGGGCAACGGCAACGCCTACTTCCTCGATGCGCTCGAGACCCGCACCGATGCCGTGTTCACCGCCGTGCGGCACGAGCAGGGGGCCGTGGTCGCCGCCGACGCGCACTATCGTGCCTCCGGCCGCATCGCCGCCGGCACGTCCACCTACGGCGCGGGATTCACGAACACCCTCACGGCGCTGGCGGAGGCGGTGCAGGCGCACGTGCCCCTCGTGCTGGTGGTCGGCGACGAGCCGACATCGGGCCCGCGCCCGTGGGACGTCGACCAGATCGCCCTCGCCTCGGCGGTCGGTGCGCGCACCTACACCGTGGGGCGCGCGGATGCCGCGGCGACCACCGTCATCGCGATCGAGCATGCGC
>DAMDKH010000333.1:0-2284 GCA_032099965.1 Microbacterium sp. | reverse complement strand
GGACGCTCCGACGCCTCGCCGAACGCGCCGAGGAGGTCGGGGCCGTCGAGCCGGAGGGGCGCGCGCCGATGCCCGGCAGCATCGTGGCGGTGCATGTGGCCGATGGAGAGCGGGTCACCGCCGGGACACCGCTGGTCTCGATCGAGGCCATGAAGATGGAGCACCCGGTGCTCGCCCCGACGGACGGGATCGCCCACCCGCTGGTGGTGCTCGGAGAACAGGTACGACGGGGCCAGCCCGTCGTACGCGTGACGACGGAGGAGAAGCGATGATGCACGATATGATCGAAGAAGAGCGCGAACTCGCGGGGATGGCGCGGGAGTTCGCCGAGACGGTGGTCGCACCGCGCTCGTACGAGGCCGACCGCACGCACACCCTCCCGATGGATGTGGTGGCGTCGATGGGCGAGCTGGGATTCTTCGGACTCCCGTTCCCCGAGGAGTACGGCGGCCAGGGCGGCGACTACTTCGCGCTCGGGCTGGCGATCGAGGCGCTCGCCCGGGTCGACCAGTCCCTGGCCATCACGCTGGAGGCCGGCGTGAGTCTCGGAGCCATGCCGGTGTTCCGGTTCGGCACGGAGGAGCAGAAGCGGGAGCTGCTTCCCGACCTGCTCGCCGGACGAGCCCTCGCCGGCTTCGGACTCACAGAACCGGAGGCCGGAAGCGACGCCGGCGCGACCCGCACGACCGCACGCCTCGACGGCGACGAGTGGGTCATCGACGGCTCGAAGCAGTTCATCACCAACTCGGGCACGCCGATCACCCGGTTCGTCACCGTCACCGCGGTCACGGGGACCGACGGAGGCCGCAAGGAGATCTCGACGATCATCGTGCCGAACGGCACCCCCGGGTTCACCGTGGAGGCTCCCTACGACAAGGTCGGCTGGAACGCCTCCGACACGCATCCGCTGACGTTCGCCGGTGCGCGCGTGCCCGCGGCGAACCTGCTCGGCGCCCGCGGCACCGGGTTCCGCAACTTCCTCAGCATCCTCGACGAGGGGCGCATCGCGATCGCGGCCCTCGCGACCGGTGCGGCGGAGGGATGCCTGGAGGCCGCGGTCGACTACGCACGCAGCCGCACCGTGTTCGGCAGTGCGCTCAGCACGCGTCAGAACGCGCAGTTCACCCTGGCGCGCATGCGGGCACGCGTGCACACCGCGCGTCTCGCGTGGCACCACGCCGCCCGGCTGCGCGACGCCGGGCAGCCCTTCGCCGAGCAGGCGGCGATCGCCAAGCTCGTCTCCGGGGAGGCGGCGATGGACAACGCGCGCGACGCGACGCAGATCTTCGGGGGCAACGGCTTCATGAACGAGTTCCCCGTGGCCCGCCACTACCGCGACTCCAAGATCCTCGAGATCGGCGAGGGCACCACAGAGGTGCAGCTGCTCGTGATCGCGCGTGGCCTGGGACTCGCCGGGTAGCGTGAAGCGCATGAGCGAGCGCGAGATCATCCAGCGCGGGCTGTACTTCGAGGAGTTCGAGGTGGGCACCCGGTATCTGCATCGGCCGGGGCGCACGGCGACCGAGACCGACAACGTCCTCTTCACCACGCTCACGATGAACACCCAGGCCCTGCACCTCGACGCGGCGTTCGCTGCGGCGCAGGAGCCGTTCCGCGATCGTCTGATGAACTCTCTGTGGACGCTGTCGACCATGGTCGGTGCGTCGGTCGCACAGCTGACGCAGGGCACGTTGGTGGCGCAACTCGCCCTCAGCGACGTCGTGTTCCCGAAGCCACTGTTCGCCGGTGACACGCTCTACACGGAGAGCGTCGTGACCGACAAGCGTCCGTCGGCGTCCCGTCCGGGGCAGGGCATCGTGGAGATCGCGCACACCGGGCGCAACCAGCACGGCGTCGTCGTCGCGACCGCCTCCCGCTCCGTGCTCGTGCACTTCCGTCCCGAGGAGCCCGGCGCATGATCCCGGTGACGGGACCGGCCCTGCTGTTCTGCCCGGCTGACCGTCCCGAGCGCTTCGCCAAGGCCGCCGAGCGCGCGGACGCCGTGATCCTCGACCTCGAAGACGCGGTGCGCCCGGAGGCCAAAGCCGCGGCACGGCGGCACGTCGTCGCCGCGGACCTCGACCCGGCACGCGTGATCGTGCGCGTGAACGCACCGTCGGGAGGCGACTTCGCCGCTGACCTGGAGGCCGTCGCGGCGTCGCCCTTCCGCACCGTGATGGTCGCGAAGGCGGAGGATCCGGCGGCGTTCGACGCGTTCGGTGCGGCGTACGGGGTGATCGCCCTCTGCGAGACGGCACGTGGCGTGCAGGCGGCGGATCGGCTC
>DAMDKH010000332.1:0-2292 GCA_032099965.1 Microbacterium sp. | reverse complement strand
GCAGGTGACCGAGCGGGGCGGCGTGGGACCCGTGTCGCCCGCCGGCGGCGGACGCGGCGACCGTCGGGACCGTGAGCTCCGCGTCGGCGAACACGACGTCGACCACGGCGTCGAATCCCGGGCGCAGCGACGACGGCCGGACCGCCGTCGGTCCGAGGCGGTCGATGAGCTCGTCGTCGCGGAACAGCTCGTCGACGTAGGGCCAGACGTCGGCGAGGGCGCGCACCATCCGTCGGCGCGACTCCGCGGTGCCCCCGGCCAGGCGCAGCACCCATTGCACGGCGTGGTCGCGGTGGTAATCGACCTCCTTGCGGGCCTTCGCGGCGATCGCGGCGAGCGTCTCGTCGTCGCTGCGGCACAGCGCCTCGTACAGCTCCACCATGTACGTCGCGACGACGAACTGCCGTGCGATGGTCTGGGCGAAGTCGCCGTTGGGCTGCTGCACGATCCAGGCGCAGCGGAACTCGGGCTCGTCGCGGAAGTACGCCAGGTCGTCTTCGCTGCGCCCGTCGAAGGAGCCCGCGTAGTGCAGCAGCGAGCGGGCGTGTCCGAGCAGGTCGAGAGCGATGTTGCCCGGCGCGACGTCCTCCTCGAGCTCGGGCGCCCGCGAGATCCAGGCGCCGAGCTGCTGCGAGAGGATCAGCGCGTCGTCGCCCAGCCGCAGCGCGTACTCGGCGACGTCGGCGGACGCCGGGCGCCCGTCGCCCCCGGTCAGCTCCGCCGACAGGTGCAGCTCCTCGACCGACACCGCGCCGTGCGCGTCGGCTGCCGGATGCACGCTCATAGGTGGGGCACCCCCTCCGACGCCGTGTAGTAGACGGCGTGCCGGTAGTTCTTGCCCGCGGGGCTCTCGAAGTAGGCCCCCTTCGCGTCGGGGTCGCTCGTGGTGATCGCCGCGGCCGGCGCCACCCAGATCGACACGCCCTCACCGCGCCGCGTGTAGAGGTCGCGGGCGTTGCGGATGGCCATCTCGTCGTCGGGCGCGTGCAGCGATCCGACGTGCACGTGGCTGAGGCCGCGGTTGGCGCGGACGAAGACCTCCCACAGGGGCCACGTCTCGCGGGCCTCGGCTCCCGGGCCGGTCATCATGCCACCGCCCTCTCGGCGCGCTGCGCCTGGCGACGCGCGTACGCGGCCGCGGCCTCACGCACCCAGGCCCCCTCGTCGTGCGCCGTGCGGCGACGTTCGATCCGCTCGGCGTTGCAGGGACCGTTGCCGCGGAGCACCTCGAAGAAGGCGTCCCAGTCGATCTCGCCCATCTCGTATCGGCCGGTCTCCTCGTCGAGGCGCAGGTCGGGGTCGGGAAGCGTGACCCCGAGGATCTCGGCCTGGGGCACGAGCATCGCGACGAAGCGCTGCCGCAGCTCGTCGTTCGAGAAGCGCTTGATCTTCCACGCCATCGACTGCGCGGAGTTGGGCGACCGGTCGTCCGGCGGGCCGAACATCGCCAGGCTCGGCCAGTACCAGCGGTCCACCGCGTCCTGCGCCATCGCCCGCTGCTCGTCGGTGCCCTGCATCAGGGTGAGGAGGATCTCGAACCCCTGACGCTGGTGGAACGACTCCTCCTTGCAGATGCGCACCATCGCGCGTCCGTAGGGTCCGTAGGAGGCGCGGCAGAGCGGCACCTGGTTGCAGATCGCCGCGCCGTCGACGAGCCATCCGATCGCGCCCATGTCGGCCCACGTGGGGGTGGGGTAGTTGAAGATCGAGGAGTACTTGGCGCGCCCGTCGATGAGTTGCCGCGTCATCTCGTCCCGGGTGATGCCGAGGGTCTGCGCGGCGGAGTAGAGGTAGAGCCCGTGGCCCGCCTCGTCCTGCACCTTCGCCATCAGGATCGCCTTGCGCTTCAGACTCGGCGCCCGGGTGATCCAGTTGCCCTCCGGCTGCATGCCGATGATCTCGGAGTGCGCATGCTGCGAGATCTGCCGGATGAGGGTCTTGCGATAGGCCTCGGGCATCCAGTCGCGCGGTTCGATGCGCTGCTCGTTCGCGATCAACTCGTCGAACCGGCGCTCCTCGTCGGTGACGCCGGTGTCCGCGCCCGTGCGGGTCGCTGTCTCGGTCATGTGCTCGCCTCCCGCCGGCCAGCATCTTTACTGACCGATCGTTAGGTAATTCTGCCACGGCCGTGCCGGGCGTTCAAGACCACGGGTCACTCGTCGACGGGCGCGATGCGCGGCGGCCACGTCGTCGCCCCGAGCTCGTGCGAGATCCGGCGGGCGGTCTCGCGCACCGCGTCGAGCACGGCGTCGGAGGCGGGCGCCTGTGAGCTCGGCAGCACCGCGGCGACCG
>DAMDKH010000331.1:0-2312 GCA_032099965.1 Microbacterium sp. | reverse complement strand
CCGAGCAGGCCGAGCGGGCCGGGCAGTGGGCCGCGTGGGCGAACGAGCACGAGCGAGCGACCCGGCCGCCGGCCAGGCCCCTGTTGTTGGACGCTCCGCCCGTCGGATGCCCGGATCACCCGCACGGCCGCTTCGAGAACTGCGGCCCCTGCGGCACCGCGCGCAGACGTCACGATCGCTGGGTCCAGGAGGCCCGTTACGGCGAGCAGGTCACCGAGTACGAGCAGGCGCAGGACGACGGAGAGGGGTGGGGTGGTGAGCCGTTCTGAGGGTGATTGGCGGCTCTGCGACGAGTGGTTCGCGGAGTTCATCGCCGAGATAGAGCAGTCGCCGGTACGGCGTCGTCGTCTTCGCCGGGAGCTGATGGTGGCTCTGCCGGTGAAGGACGCGCTGGCCCAGGCATTCCAGGAGAAGACCGAACAGCTCCGGCGGTACCTCGCCGGGGAGCGCGAGCGATGGCTCGCAGAGAAGGGGAAGACAGCATGAGTACACCGAAGATCGGCACCTACACGCCGAAGCAGCTGAAGGACACGGTCTACCTGCATCTGCGTCCGAAGGCGTCGTGGAACGGCACCCTCGAGGGCATGACCGTCGTCAAGGCCGTCAAGTCGACCGACGCGGAGGTGCGCCCGGGTGACTTCATCGTGAAGCTCGAGGTGACGGTGCCAGCGGAGTTCTTCGTTGAGGCGATGCCGTCGGCGCGGATCACTCTCGACTCAGGTCAGGTCGTGCCGGTCACGTTCGAGCAGCAGCCGGAGGACGAGTCCTGATGGCCGGCGAGACCGTGATCACCGTCGTCGGCAACCTGACCGCCGACCCCGAGCTGCGCTTCACGCAGAACGGCCTCCCTGTGGCGAACTTCACCATCGCGAGCACGCCGCGCATCTTCGACCGCGCCGCCGGCGAGTACAAGGACGGCGACGCGCTGTTCCTGCGGGCGTCGTGCTGGCGGGAGTTCGCCGAGCACGTTGCCGGGTCGCTGACGAAGGGCATGCGCGTGATCGCGCAGGGCCGTCTGCGTCAGCGCTCGTATCAGGACCGTGAGGGGAACCAGCGCACGGCGATCGAGCTCGAGGTCGACGAGATCGGCCCGAGCCTCCGCTACGCGACGGCGCAGGTGACTCGCGCTGCGCGCACCGACGGACAGAAGCCGGCGGCATCCGCCCCGGCGCAGGAACAGCAGTGGGCGACCTCCGAGCCGCCCGCAGATGGGGGATGGACCTATGGCGACGACACACCGTTCTGAGGCGCAGGACGCATGCCCGTACTGCCTCGGGACGCTGTCGATCATCGTGTCTCGTGATCCTGACGAGGAGGTCGACTGCGTTTGCACAGATCCTCCGGAGGAGACGGACGCCGACCGCGTTGACGCCTTCGCGAAGAGCATCGGTATCGAGTTGATGCCGTGGCAGCGCGACGTCGCAGTACGTGCGCTCTCGGGGCAATCTGTCGTCCGCGTCGGGGGCCGTCGAGCAGGGATGGCAATGATCGACCGCATCGTGGAAGGGGTTCGAAATGGCTGATCGCTACTGCATCCGTGGGTGCACGGCGCGTGACTCCCACCTCGCGGCGTGCGATCGCAGCGGGGAGAAGTACGACGGCCCGAACCCGTGCCGTGGATGCGCGCCGGTGGACGCCCGCGACGGCGTCCTGCTGTGCGAGCGCTGCTACCGCACGCTGCGCCGGCACCTCGAGGATGCCGCCGACGTCGTCGGTCACCTGCGCTCGATCGCAGACCCGACGAAGGCCGCCGCATACGACCGCATCCGCGTGCAGTCGTCCTCGATCGAGATCCCGGCGCCCGTCGCCGCGGATCTGATCGACGCCTCGAACGACATCACGACGACGATGAACATGTGGGCGAACCACGTCGCGGGAGAGGACCGCCCCGGCCCGGGTCTCGCCGCGGGTGCGATGGCGGATGCCGCGCACGACGTCGTCCGTCTCGCCGCCGACGTGATCCTCGACGACCTCGACCACCTGGCGAACGACTCGCACCAGATCGAGGCGCTCTGCGAGGGCGTGATGGTCGTGCATGGCGCGGCGCCGGACGTGTGGACGGTCGCGGATGCCGCGGTCCGCTGGCCGCTCGAAGACACGCCGCGGTGGGCGCAGGCGGCATGTCCGGTCTGCGATCTCATGGCCGTGCGCGTCCAGCCGGGCCGCAACGGGCGGCCGTCGCGTTACCGGTGCACGACCTCCGACTGCGACTGGGAAGCGGACTCGAACGACGACGGTGGCCTCTGGGCGGCCGTGTTCGCCGAGCCCGCGCCGCCCGAGATCCGCCCGCACGATCCGAGCCTGCTCACCCT
>DAMDKH010000330.1:0-2318 GCA_032099965.1 Microbacterium sp. | reverse complement strand
GCCCCCGCCGACGACCGGCCGCTGATCGTCGTGTCGACGAACATCCTCGGCGACGTCGTGGGCGAGCTCGTCGGCGATCAGGCCCGCGTGGTCACCCTCATGAAGCCGAACGCCGACCCGCACTCCTTCGAGATCTCGGCGCAGGAGGCCGCGACCCTGCGCACCGCCGACCTGCTCGTCTCCAACGGGCTCGGCCTGGAGGAGGGGCTGCAGCAGCACCTCGACGGCGCGATCGAGGCCGACGTGCCCTCGTTCGTCGCGGGCGACGCGATCGACGTGCTCGACTACACCGAGGGCGACGCCGCGGGGATGCCCGACTCGCACTTCTGGACCGACCCCGCGCGCATGCTCGACGTGGTCGACGCCCTGGAGCCCGCTCTCGCAGAGATCAAGGGCATCGACGACGCCGCGCTCGCGGAGGACGCCGACGCCTACCGCGACGAGCTCGATGCCCTCGACCGCGACATGACCGCGGCGTTCGCGACCATCCCCGACGACCGCCGCGCGCTGGTGACCAACCACCACGTGTTCGGATACCTCGCCGACCGCTTCGGCTTCGCCGTCATCGGGGCCGTGATCCCCGGCGGCACCACGCTCGCCGCGCCCTCGGCATCCGACCTCGCCGATCTGGTCTCGGCCATCGAGACCACGGGCGTGCCGGCGATCTTCGCGGAGTCCTCGTCGCCCGACCGCCTCGTGCAGGCGCTCGCGAGCGAGGCCGGCATCGACGTCGAGGTGATCGAGCTGTTCACCGAATCGCTCACCGACGCCGACGGCGGCGCCCCCGACTACCTGACCATGATGCGCGTCAACACCGAGCGCATCACCTCCGGCCTCACCCGCTGAGGCCCTTCCCCACAGAAAGAAACACCATGAAGAAGACCCCTCTGCGCCGAGCACTGCTCGCCGCCGTGGCCGTCGGAGCCGCCGTGACGCTCGCGTCGTGCGCGTCGACGACCACGGGCGGCGACGCCCCCACGACCGGTTCCGATTCCTCCGCCGACGCCGGTGCCCGCGTCGCCGTCGCCTACGAGGGCGGCATCGTCGTGCTCGACGGCGAGACCCTCGAGACCGTCGCCGACTTCGACTCCGAGCCGTTCACCCGTCTCAACGCGGCCGGCGACGGCCGCCACGTGATGGTGACGATGAGCGAGGGCTTCCAGCTGCTCGACACCGCGGCCGGATCGTCGGACGACCCCGAGCTCACCGACACCGTGTTCGCCGCCGACACCCCCGGTCACGTCGTGCGGCACGGCGGCAAGACGATCCTCTACGCCGACGGCACGAGCGACACCACGATCTTCGACACGGCCGACCTCGCCACCGCCGACGGCCTGCCCGAGACCGAGACGATCGAGGGCGTCGACGCGCACCACGGCGTGTCCGTGCTGCTCGAAGACGGCACCTTCCTCACCACGGTCGGCAACGCCGACGGTCGCAACGGCATCGTCGTGAAGGATGCCTCGGGCACCGAGATCGCCTCCTCCGACCAGTGCCCCGGCGTGCACGGCGAGGGCACCGCGGCCGACGAGGCCGTGGTCTTCGGCTGCGAAGACGGCGCCCTGCTCTACAGCGACGGCGAGATCACCAAGCTCTCCGCGCCCGACCAGCCCTACGGCCGCATGGGCAACGCCTACGTCAGCGAGACGAGCCCGATCGTCGTCGGCGACTACAAGAACGACCCGGATGCCGAGGGCTACCTGCTGAGCGCGGTCACCCTCATCGACACCGCCGCGAAGACCTCCGAGGTCGTCCAGCTGCCCGCGGGCGTGGAGTACACGTTCCGCGACGTGGTGCGCGGCCCGGACGACCTGGCGTACATCCTCTCCGCCGACGGCGCGATCCACGTGCTCGACCCCGAGACGGGCGAGATCACGGCGGAGTACCCGGTCGTCGAGCCGTGGGAGAGCCCGGTCGAGTGGCAGGACCCGCACCCCGCGATCGTCGTCGCGGGTGACATGGCGTACGTCACCGAGCCCGCGAAGAACAGCGTGCACGCGGTCGACCTCACCACGGGCGAGGTCATCGCGAGCACCGAGCTCGACGTCACGCCGAACGAGATCGCGCCCGCCGCGGGCTGATCGCGCCCGACCACGAGGGGTCACGACACGCCGCATGCCCCGGGCCGGTCGCGGCGTGTCTCGACCCCTCACGCCCTGCCGTGCGCGACGACGGGCGCTCTTGACTCCTGGCGAGACGCGCCTAGCGTGGCTGGCATGTGCCGCAACATCATCCCCCTGAACAACCTTGCCCCGCCCGCGACCGACGACGAGTGCCACGACGCCGCGCTGCAGTTCGTGCGCAAGATCTCGGGAACC
>DAMDKH010000329.1:0-2344 GCA_032099965.1 Microbacterium sp. | reverse complement strand
GGGCGCGGGCGCGGGTGCGTCAGCGGCGCGCGATCCCGGCGCGGGTCAGGGACGAGCCGATCGCGAGGCCGATCGCCGTCCACGCGACCGGGCCCAGCACGGAGACCGCGAGGTAGGCGACCTGCGCCCAGAGGGGCAGCGTGCCCAGATGCGCGGCGAAGAACACGGCCACCGCGACGACCACGCCGATCAGCGCGGCCGACACGAAGAATCGCCAGGCTCCCCACGACCGGTAACGGGTCAGCGCGGCGACCCCCTCCTGGATCGCGCCGAAGAGCAGCGCGGTGCCGAGGAACCGCACCGCCCAGGCCGGGTTGAACGCGCTCGCCACGAGCGCGGCGATGACGTGCGTGATGAGCGCGACGAGGGGCCGGCGCAGCACCTCCTGCGCGATGATGCCCGGCAGCACGTGCGACCCCAGCACCAGCCCGTAGAGGAACAGCAGCGGGCTGGCCAGCAGGAGGGGCGTGACCCATCCGGCGATGCCTCCGACGAGCCCGGTGGCCACGCCGATCGCGGCGCAGATGAGCAGCACGCGCGTCGGCAGGGCAGGGGTTCGGGCCACCCGTCCAGCCTACTTGCGTCGGTGCGCCGACCGTCCGTCCGGGGCCGTGGATAACCGCCGCGCGGTCAGAGCTTTCGGCTGCGGGGCATCAGCCGCACGGGCGGCAGGGGAGGGGCGGGGATGCGCACGTCGTGGCCGTCGACCTCGCCGAAGCGCGCCGAGGCCGCCTCCCACTCCTCGCGCGCCTCGGCGATCTCGTCGTGGCTGCGGCCCGCGAAGTTCCACCACATGACGATGTCGTCTTCGAACGGTTCGCCGCCGAGCAGGAACAGAAGCGCCCCGTCGGTGCTCTCGACCGTGACGGCGTCGCGGGAGTCGCCCAGGTAGAGGGTGTCGTTGTGCGCGAGCGGATGCTCCGCCACGACCGCGTCGCCCTCGACCAACAGGAGCGCATGCTCCCACTCGGCGCGCAGCGGGAGTCGCACGCGGGTGCCGGCCGGTACGACGATCTCCGCGCCGACGATCGGCGTGTGCACCGTGGCCGGGGAACGAACGCCGGCGAACTCGCCGAGCACGACGGTCGCCGAGGCATCCGCCCCCTGCTCCGCGGGGAGACGCAGCCCCGGCAGTTCGGTGTGCCGCTCGAACCCGGCGGCGCCGTGGCGTGCCGACTCGGGCAGCACCACCCAGAACTGCAACGCGTCGAGCGGCACCGCGCCCTCGCCGACCGAGTACTCCGAGTGCGAGATGCCGTTGCCGGCCGTCATGAGGTTGAGCTGACCGCGGCGCAGATCGACGTCGCTGCCCAGCGAGTCGCGGTGGCGGATCTCGCCCACGAGCGGCCAGGTCACCGTCTGCAATCCGATGTGCGGGTGGGGCTCGACGCGCATGCGGGTGTCAGCAGGACCGAACCGATCGAGGAAGCACCAGGCGCCGATGGTCGGCAGGTTGCGGTGCGGCAGGGCCCGCAGCACGCTCATGCCGCGCACGCCGCCGAGCGGCACCTCGCGCGGCTCGAGGACGATGCGGCGTTCGCCGATCATTCGCCCTGACGCTTCGGCCAGCGGATCTCGGCGCCCGTGATCTCGTGCGTTCCGAGGTACTTCGCGATGTACGGGCACAGGGGCACGATCGGGTCTCCCGTGGCGGCGGCATCCGTCAGCGCGGCTTCCGCGAGTCGGCCGGCCAGGCCCTGGCCCTGGAATGCGGGATCGACCTCGGTGTGCGTGAAGCGGATCTGCCCGTGCTTCCTGTCGTACTCGGCGAATCCCGCGAGCACGTCGCCGGTGCGGATCTCGTAGCGGGAGGCGTCGTCGTTGCGCGTGACGGTGATGTCGGTCATCGGATGCTCCTTCGGGCGTCGAGTTCCAACCTACGCCCGCGTGGTCTCGGCGGATTCGATCGTGAGGGGTCGGAACACGCCGCGCACGCGCTCGCCGTCGCGGCGTGTTCCGACCCCTCGCAGCGTCGGGGTGGCACTGCGGCCCGTGACTCGGGAAGAAGACGAGCGGGAGGCAGACCCGGGTGCCCGGAGAGCGCTCGCCGGTGAAGGGGAGTTCGCGTTGCGAAGGGGATCTCGTTCTCCGAAGGAGCGAAACGCGAGGATGCTCCTTCGTAGCGCGAGATCTCCTTCGGGCCGGGGCGGAGCGGGGCGGAGCGGGGCGGGGCGGGGCGGTCGCGCTGACCGGGAGGTCGCGACGTCGGATCCTGTGGACGGCACCGGCCGGGCGTCGGCGGGGGTCGTTACGCTGGAGGGATGCCGCAGACTCCCCGTGACCCGTACGCGGATCTGCCGTACGCCGACGAGCCCTTCGACGACGCCTGGGAGCCGAGCGCTCC
>DAMDKH010000328.1:0-2348 GCA_032099965.1 Microbacterium sp. | reverse complement strand
AGCGCCGCCAGTCGTGCGCGCGCCGCCTCCCTGTTGCGCAGCTGCGCCCGATGCTCCGACGCCGCGATCGTCAGCACGCCGTCGACGAGGCGCCCCTGCAGCCGTTCGAAGAGACGTGCACGCTGCACCGGCGACAGCGCGGCCGACCGCGCGGCATCCCACACCAGCTCCACCCGCGAGTCCGCCGTGTTCACCCCCTGGCCCCCCGGTCCGGACGACCGCGAGAAGCGCCACGACAGCTCCGCCTCGGGGATCACCACCGAGGGCGACACCCGCAGACCGGGGCGCGGGACGGAGGGCATGGCATCCATGATCCCCGAGGAGCGCACCGCGACTGCCCCTCGACGCGCGGGGGCCGCTACTCTGAGGTGTCGCGCTCTCGTCAGGACGGAACACCAGTGCCCGATCGCCTCCTGTGGACGCCGCTTCGCCCCTCCCAGTTGTTCGCACGCCTGCAGCTGCCGTTCCTCGCCGGCATCCTCGTGATCCCGACCATCGCGCTGCTCGCGATCGGCCTCGTCGCGCACAGCGGTCTGCTGCTGACCGGGATGGCGATCGCCGCCGCCGCATCCTGCCTCTTCCTCGTGCCGGGTCGCGCGTGGTACCTCAGCGGATGGATCATCGTCGTGCCGCTGCTGGACGTGCTGGCGCTCGCCCTCGTCCGCACGGCGCTCCTGCCGTACCTGCCCACCATCGGGATGCTCTGCCTGTTCCCGTTCGCGTGGATCGCCTACCGGTTCCGCTGGCCCGGACTGCTCGCGGTGCTGGCCGGGGGCGTCTTCATCGCGGCGCTGCCCTTCCTCCTCGGCCAGCCCGTCGTGAACACCCCGCTTGCGGCCCTCAACGTGCTCACCCTGCCGGCCATCGCGACGGGGATCTCCGTGGGGATCCACTGGGGCGCGAACAGCTTCCGCCGCGGTCGGGAGAAGGTGCGGCAGGCCACGCAGGACCTGCACCGCGCCCTCGAGCGCGTGCAGGACGACCAGTTGGTGCTGCGCTCGCTGATCGACACCCTGAGCCCGGCCGTGGCCTTCTACGACGCCGACAACCGTCTCGCGCTCGCCAACGCCGCCGCGGAGAAGCTCGTGCGCACCGCCGGATTCCGGCTGGACACACCCCCCTACGCCGGCGAGGGCGTGCTCCGGGCCGACCGCACCACGGTCATCCCGCTCGACGAGCAGCTGGTCCCCCGCGCCCTCCGCGGGGAGATCATCGCCAACCACATCGAATGGCTGGGTCCGGAGGGCGATCAGACGGCGATCATGGCGTCGTCGCGGCGGGTGCACCGCGACGACGGACTGCTTCTCGGAACGGTGATCGTCGCGAACGACGTCACCGACCTGGCGAACGCGATCGAGATCCGCGAACAGTTCCTCACCACCGTCTCCCACGAGCTCCGCACCCCGCTCACCTCGATCATCGGATTCACCGACGAGGTGATCGTCGAGCTGGGCGACCGCGCGCGCGAGCTCGGCGTCGACATCTACCTGGAGACGATCGCCCGCAACGCGAACACCCTCCTCGACCGCGTCGGGCTGCTGCTCGCCGCGGCCGACAAGCAGATCGACCTCTCCCCCGAGAAGACCGACCTCGCCGAGCTGATCGCCCAGACGACCGACCCGCTGCGCCGGCTCGCGCAGGGAGCGGGAGTGACGATCCGCAGCGATCTCCCCGCGACGCTGCCCGTCGAGGTCGACCGCGCCCGCATGGTGCAGGCCGTCGAGAACCTGCTCACCAACGCCATCAAGTTCACCGGCCGCGGGGGCACGGTCTCGGTCTCCGCGGCGGCGCGCGGCGAGCACGCCGTCATCACGGTCGCCGACTCGGGCATCGGCATGACCGCCGACGAGCAGCGTCGCGTCTTCGACCGCTTCTACCGTTCGAAAGCCGTGCGGGAGAACGCCATCCAGGGCATCGGCGTCGGACTCTCGATCGTGAAGTCGATCGTCGACGCGCACCGCGGGGAGATCTCCGTGGAGAGCGAACCGGGCCGGGGCACGACGTTCGAGATCTCCGTGCCGCTCCGGCTGTCACACCGGCCGTGAGACCGCGAGGGCCTGTCGACGCGACGGCGGGAGTCGAACCCGCCACGCCATCAGGTATGAGCTGAGGCCCGGGACCGCCCGGATCGCCGCGATGGCACTGACGCTACCGGGTGACACCCGTCGAGGCGAGGACATTGCCACAAGTGACCCCGCGAGTCCTCGGATGACGCGGTGCCGCCCCGCTACCGCCGGAGGGAGTCCTTCAGCGGACTCGGCTCGAGGGTGATGTCGGTCGAGGCGTCCGTCCAGGTGCGCCCGAGACCGGGCGCGCGGCGGGCCCGCAGCGCGACGACGGCGCGCGTC
>DAMDKH010000327.1:0-2353 GCA_032099965.1 Microbacterium sp. | reverse complement strand
TTCACCGCGCAGACGCGCATGAGCGGCCTCGACCTCGCCGACGGCGCGCAGATCCGCAAGGGCGCGGGCTCGGCGGTGCGCGCCTGGCTCCCGGCCGGAGCGGCGCAGACGGATGCCGAGGTGCGCAGCCGCACCGAGACGGTGTCGGAGAGCGGCGGCACTCCGCTCGTCGTCGCGGTGAAAGACGCCGCCGGCACGCGCATCCTCGGCGTCGTGCACCTGAAGGACATCGTCAAGGAGGGGCTGCGCGAGCGCTTCGACGAGCTGCGCAGCATGGGCATCCGCACCGTCATGATCACCGGCGACAACCCGCTCACGGCGAAGGCGATCGCCGCCGAGGCCGGCGTCGACGACTTCCTCGCCGAGGCGACGCCGGAGGACAAGCTCGAGCTCATCCGCCGCGAGCAGCAGGGCGGTCGGCTCGTCGCCATGACCGGTGACGGCACCAACGACGCCCCGGCACTCGCGCAGGCCGATGTCGGCGTGGCCATGAACACGGGCACGTCGGCGGCGAAGGAGGCGGGCAACATGGTCGACCTCGACTCCGACCCGACGAAGCTCATCGACATCGTGCGCATCGGCAAGCAGCTGCTCATCACCCGCGGGGCGCTCACCACGTTCTCCCTCGCGAACGACATCGCCAAGTACTTCGCGATCATCCCGGCGATGTTCATGGGCGTGTTCCCGGGGCTCGCCGTGCTGAACGTCATGCAGCTGCACTCCCCGGCATCCGCCGTGACCAGCGCGATCATCTTCAACGCGATCGTGATCGTCTTCCTCATCCCGCTCGCGCTGCGCGGCGTGGCCTACCGCCCGGCCGGTGCCGCGCAGATCCTGCAGCGCAACCTCCTCGTCTACGGGCTGGGCGGCGTGATCGCGCCCTTCGTGGGCATCAAGCTCATCGACCTCGTCGTCAGCCTCCTCCCCGGCTTCTGAGCCGCGCCGCACCCCCGAAAGGCCCCCCATGTCCTCCACCCGCACCACCCTGCGCACCGCCGGCGTCGCCCTGCGCGCCCTGCTCGTGCTCACCCTCGTGCTCGGCGTCGCGTACACGCTCCTCCTCACCGCACTCGGCCAGCTGCTGCTCCCCTGGCAGGCGAACGGCTCTCCCCTGCCCGATGACCGGGGCAGCGCGCTCATCGGCCAGTCCTTCACCGATGCCGACGGGGAGGCGCTGCCGGAGTACTTCCAGTCACGCCCCTCGGCGGCGGGCGACGGCTACGACGGCACGGCGTCCGGCGGCAGCAACCTGGGCCCGGAGAACGCCGACCTCGTCGCGACCATCGACGAGCGTCGGGCGACGATCGCGGCACGGGAGGGCGTCGACCCCGACGACGTTCCCGCCGACGCCGTGACCGCGTCGGCCTCGGGCCTCGACCCGCACATCAGCGTCGCGTACGCGCTGCTGCAGGTACCCAGGGTCGCGGCGGAGCGCGGACTCGACGCCGACGCCGTGCGCGCCGTCGTGGAGTCTAGGATTCAAGGGCGGGATCTGGGATTCCTCGGCGAGGAGCGCATCAACGCCGCCGAGCTCAATCTCGCTCTCGACGCGCAGGAGGGCGAATGACACGAGAGCGGCGCGGTCGTCTGCGCGTGCTCCTCGGAGCGGCCCCCGGCGTCGGCAAGACGTACGAGATGCTCGTCGAGGGTCGACGCCTCCTCGACGACGGCCATGACGTGGTGATCGCGGTCGTCGAGACGCACGGCCGAGCCGCCACGCTCGCCCAGACCATCGGGATCCCCGAGGTGCCCCGCCGCGCCGCCGAGCACCGCGGCGTCGTGCTCTCGGAGCTCGACGTCGACGCCGTCATCGCCCGGCACCCCGAGATCGCCCTCGTCGACGAGCTCGCCCACACGAACATCCCCGGATCGGCGCATGCCAAGCGCTGGCAGGATGTCGAGGCGTTGCGCGACGCCGGCATCGACGTCGTCACCACCGTCAACGTGCAGCACATCGAGTCGCTCAACGCCGTGGTCGAGAAGATCACGGGCATCGCCCAGCAGGAGACGATCCCGGATGCCGTCGTGCGCACCGCCGACGAGATCGAGGTGGTCGACCTCGCCCCCCAGACGCTGCGCGACCGCCTCTCGGCCGGCCTGGTGTACCCCGCTGAGCGCATCGACGCCGCCCTGTCGAACTACTTCCGCCTCGGCAACCTCACCGCGCTGCGCGAGCTCGCCCTGCTCTGGCTCGCCGACGAGGTCGACAGCGCGCTGCGCAGCTACCGCGCCGACCACGGCATCGCCAGCACCTGGCAGGCACGTGAGCGGGTCGTCGTCGCCCTCACCGGGGGACCGGAGGGCGAGACGCTGCTGCGGCGCGGCGCCCGCATCGCCGCCCGTGCCGCCGGCG
>DAMDKH010000326.1:0-2357 GCA_032099965.1 Microbacterium sp. | reverse complement strand
GGCAGAACTGGGGGCGCTCCGCCTCCGTCCGTCCCCTCCGCGTCGAGCGGCCCCGCACCCCCGACGGGGTCCGGCGGGCCGTGCAGGCGGCGGCCGCCCAGGGGCTGCCGATCAAGGCGGTGGGCGCCGGGCACAGCTTCACGGGCATCGCGGTCGCCCCGGGCGTCCTCCTCGAACTCGACGACCTCCAGGGCCTCGTCGACGCGGATGCCGACACCGGGCGGGTGACGGTGCTGGCGGGCACGCGGCTGCACCGCATCCCGGCGCTGCTGGCCCCGTACGGTCTGGCGATGGAGAACCTGGGCGATATCGACCGGCAGTCGATCTCGGGCGCGATATCGACGGGCACCCATGGAACCGGTGCCGGTTTCGGCGGGCTCGCCACGCAGGTGGTGGGAGTGACGATGGTCACAGCCTACGGTGAGGTGCTGCGCATCGACGATGAGCACCAGCCCGAGCTGCTGCCTGCGGTGGCGCTGGGGCTCGGCGCGCTCGGCATCCTCGTCGAGGTGACGCTGCAGTGCGTTCCCGCCTTCGTGCTCGATGCCGTCGACGCCCCCGCGCCGCTCGACGACGTGCTCGAGACGCTCGACCGGCGGGTCGCCGACGCCGATCACTTCGAGTTCTACTGGTTCCCGCACACCGACGTCGCCCTCACCAAGACGCAGACGCGCCTGCCGGAATCCGCGCCGCGCGCCCCGCTCCCTCGGCTGG
Organism: Microbacterium sp.; assembly: GCA_032099965.1. Classification (GTDB taxonomy): domain Bacteria; phylum Actinomycetota; class Actinomycetes; order Actinomycetales; family Microbacteriaceae; genus Microbacterium. The sequence goes on along the minus strand of DAMDKH010000326.1, from coordinate 1,643 downwards.
GGCGCTGGGTCGACGAGTCGCTGCTCTCGAACGGCGTCTACCGCGGGGTGTGCGCCGCCGGTCGGATCCTGCCGGCGGTGACCCCGCCGTTGAGCCGGCTGGCCGTGAAGCTCACCGGGGACCGCGCGTACACCGACCACTCGCATCGGGTGCTCACCCAGAGCCGCACCGTGCGGTTCCGCGAGATGGAGTACGCGCTGCCGGCGGAGGAGGTCGGAACGGCGTTCCGCGAGGTGCAGGCGCTGATCGATCGACGCGGGTGGCGCATCGAGTTCCCCATCGAAGTGCGCTTCGCCGCCGCCGACGACCGGTGGCTGTCGACGGCGTACGACCGCGACAGCGGCTACATCGCCGTGCACCGATACTGGCGAGCCGACCCCACGGAGTACTTCGGGGCGGTCGAGCAGATCATGCGCGCACACGGTGGACGGCCGCACTGGGGAAAGCTGCACACGGCGGATGCCGCCGAGCTGCGGGAGCGCTACCCGCGTTTCGACGACTTCCTCGCGTTGCGCGATCGCCTCGACCCCGAGCGTCTCTTCCGCAACGCCCACCTCGACCGCGTTCTCGGAGCGTGAGCGGGTAGTGCTGCCCGCTCCGCGCCCAGTCGGCGTGCAGGCGCGGTGGATAGGATGAGAGAAACACGAGGAAGGGTGGGCCTCTGATGGAATGGCTCGTGCCGGTACTGATCATCGTCGGTGTGATCCTGCTAGTCGGGATCTACCTGTGGGCCACCTACAACTCGCTCGTGCAGTTGAACGTCCGCGTCGACGAGGCGTGGAGTGGCATCACCGTGCAGCTCAAGCGTCGGGCCGACCTGATCCCCAACCTCATCGAGACCGTCAAGGGCTACGCCTCGCATGAGAAGGCCGTGTTCGAGAACGTCACTCGCGCGCGCGCCGAGACTCTGTCCGCCAGTGGTCCCGGTGCCGCCGGTATCGCCGAGGGGCACCTGCAGCAGGCGCTGCGCAGCCTCTTCGCCGTCGCGGAGGCGTACCCGCAGCTCCAGGCGTCGACCAACTTCCTCCAGGTGCAGCAGGCGCTCGTCGACACGGAAGACAAGATCCAGGCCGCCCGTCGGTTCTACAACGGTGGCGTGCGCGAGCTCAACACCAAGATCAAGGTCTTCCCCAACAACCTCTTCGCCAAGGGCCTGGGTTTCACCGAGCGCGAGTTCTTCGAGGTGGCCGACAGCGGTGCGATCTCGGAGCCCCCGCGCGTGCAGTTCTGAGCCCGCGCGCGACACGGCCGCACACTCCGGCGTGCGACTGAGCGATCGGACAGAGCACGCCCGCGGGCCGAGCGCCGTCCGTGCGACTCTTCGACGCGGCCGGTGTCAGTCCACCGGTTGGCGGGGATGCACGTGCTGGAGCACCCTGCGGCCCCCCGCGCCCAGCGCCGTGCGCAGGGACTCCGCGGCATCGCCCCACCCCGACACGGAGACGTGCTCGAGGCGCTGCCAGGAGGCCGCGAGAGCGATCTCGGCGGCCACGAGCTCGGCGTCTTCGATCCGGCCCTGCGGCTCCCACCACGCCGATTGCACCTGCAGCGTCGACGACGCGCGGTCGGCACGGAGGTCGACGCGGGCGACGATGCGGTCTCCCACCAGCACGGGGAGGGAGTAGTAGCCGTAGCGCCGCTTG
>DAMDKH010000325.1:0-2365 GCA_032099965.1 Microbacterium sp. | reverse complement strand
GCGAGCCCGCACGGCGCGAGCCCTCCGCCGTCAGACGGTCAGGCCTGCGGACCGGCGGCGCGGCCGCCCAGGGCGCGGGCATCGCGCTGACCCGAGGCGTCCTGTCGGAGCTCCTTGGGCAGCGAGAACATGAGGTCCTCCTCCGCCGTCTTGACCTCCTCGACGTCGCGGTAACCGGCATCCCCGATGCGGTCGAGCACCTCGCGCACGAGCACCTCGGGAACCGACGCCCCGCTCGTCACGCCGACCGTCTCGACGCCGTCGAGCCACTCCTGCTGGATCTCCTCGGCGTAGTCCACGCGGTACGCGGCCTTCGCCCCGTACTCCAGGGCGACCTCGACCAGTCGCACGCTGTTCGACGAGTTGGCCGACCCCACGACGATGACGAGATCGGCGTCGCGCGCCACCTTCTTGATGGCCACCTGACGGTTCTGGGTGGCGTAGCAGATGTCGTCCGACGGCGGGTTCTGCAGCTCGGGGAAGCGAGTGCGCAGGCGGTTGACGGTCTCCATCGTCTCGTCGACGGAGAGCGTGGTCTGCGAGAGCCAGACGACCTTGTTCGGGTCCTTGACGACGACCGTGTCGGCTTCCTCGGGCGAGTTGACGACCGTGACGTGCTCGGGCGCCTCACCGGCGGTGCCCTCGACCTCCTCGTGGCCGTCGTGGCCGATGAGGAGGATCTCGAAGTCATCACGGGCGAAGCGCACGGCCTCGCGGTGCACCTTCGTGACGAGGGGGCAGGTCGCGTCGATCGCGTGGAGCCCCCGCTCGGAGGCGGCGTTCACGACGGCCGGCGAGACTCCGTGGGCGCTGAAGACGACGTGGGCGCCCTCCGGCACCTCGTCGACCTCCTCGACGAAGATCGCCCCCTGCGCCTCGAGCTCCGTCACGACGTGGATGTTGTGCACGATCTGCTTGCGCACGTAGACGGGGGCGCCGTACCGTTCGAGCGCCTTCTCGACGGCCACGACCGCGCGGTCGACACCGGCGCAATATCCACGCGGCGCGGCGAGCAGCACGCGCTTGCGTCCGGCCACCGGGTTATCCTGAAGCCGCCCTGCCGCCGCGCGTGCTCGCGGAAGGCGGGGGACGGGGAGATGCACGGCAGTCGAGGTCACCCCTCGATTCTACCGGCGTCCTCCCTGAGAAGGCCGGGAACGGCCCCTGCGCTCGACGATCCGGGGATGAGGACAGATGACGGTGTTCCAGGCGACCACGGCACCCGGTGAGACGCCGCCGGCGGATGCGGTCGCGCCCCGCGACTCGACGGCCGATGCGCCCACCTCGGTCGCGCGCCTGAACGGGACGATCCGCGACTTCGTCGCCCGATGGAACACCGTGTGGGTCGAAGGCGAGATCACCTCGTGGAACGTGCGCGCCGGCAACGTCTTCGCCCGGCTCAAGGACGTGCAGTCCGACGCCCAGATCTCCATCCGGGTCTGGTCGAGCGTGCGCGGCAGGATCCCCTCCGACCTCGGCGTCGGCGACCACGTGGTCGCGGCCGTCAAGGCCGACTACTTCGTCAAGGCGGGCGACTTCAGCTTCACCGTCTCGGCGATGAAGCACGTCGGGCTCGGCGACCAGCTCGAGCGCCTCGAGAAGCTCCGCGCCCAGCTGCGCCGCGAGGGCCTCTTCGACCCCGCGCGCAAGAAGCGCCTGCCCTTCCTCCCGCACGTCATCGGCCTCATCACCGGCGAGCGGTCGGATGCCGAGAAGGACGTGCACCGCAACGCCGAGCTGCGCTGGCCCCAGGTGCGCTTCCGCACCGAGTACGCGGCGGTGCAGGGCGACCGCTGCGTGCCGGACACCCTCGCCGCACTCGCGCGCCTGGACGCCGATCCCGATGTCGACGTGATCGTCATCGCCCGCGGCGGAGGCGACCCGCAGACGCTGCTGGGGTTCAGTGACGAGCGCCTCGTGCGCGCCGTCGCCGCGGCGTCCACCCCCGTGGTGAGCGCGATCGGGCACGAGAACGACCACCCCCTGCTCGATGATGTGGCGGACCTCCGGGCGTCGACGCCCACGGATGCCGCGAAGCGAGTGGTGCCGGACGTCGGTGAGCAGCGCGCCCTCATCGCTCAGCTACGGTCCCGGGCGACGTCGCGCCTCACGCAGCGACTGACCCATGACATCGCCCACCTCGAGCAGCTGCGGTCGCGCCCGGTGCTGCGCTCCCCCGATCCCCTGATCGACGGTCGGGCCCATGAGCTCTTCCTCCTGCAGTCCCGCGGACGCGACACCGTGGCTCGTCGGCTCGACGACGCCCACCGACGCACCGCCGAGCTGCGGGCGTCGCTGCGCGCCCTGTCACCGGCGGCCACCCTCGCCCGCGGCTACGCCATCGCGCACCTCGATGGCGGCGTGA
>DAMDKH010000324.1:0-2380 GCA_032099965.1 Microbacterium sp. | reverse complement strand
GAGGAGGCCGAGGCGGATCCTGCGGCCGTGGCCGCTGCCGCCGCGGACGGCCGGGCGCGCGCCGAGGAGGCGTTCTCCTGGGACGACGTGACCGCCGCCTACGAAGACCTGGCCGTGCGCCTCGTGCGGGGCGACACGATCCACCGCGCGGCACGACGAGCGCGGCGGGCCGACGAGGAGTGGACGGGCTAGACCGCGTCGGTCGCCTGCTCGACCTCCGGCTCGGGCTCGGCACCGTCTGCGCTCTCGGCACGCAGCAGACGCTCCCGGTGCCGGTGGATGTAGATCGCGTACGGCACGATCTGGCACACCACGAGGGCGAAGCACACGCCGAGCATCGGCCCGGCGATGCCGAGGATCGGCGTCAGCACGATCGACAGCGTGACGCTCACCGCCGCCATCGCGAGCGTGGGGATCACCTGGAACCGGATGCCCGGCTTGTCCATGATGAACATGCCGAGGGGGTACACGGCGGCCGTGAGCATGATCATCGCGCCGAACGCGAGGATGGTCGTCGTGCGCACCTCGAGCTCTCCCTGCGTGATGAACGGGAAGAGCCACGGCGACACGAGCCAGACGCAGAGCGTGGCCGCGGCGACCGCCCCGGCGAAGACGAGCGAGAGCAGGTACGGCCCCCGGCGCAGCTCGCCGCGATGGCGCAGACGCGCGAACTGGGGCCACAGCGCCACGCCGGCGGCCATCACCAGGCCGTTCAGAGCGAAGAACACCTGCCCGGCGACGCCGTACTCGGCGACATCGGTCGGGGTGCCGAACTGCGCGAGCACGTAGCGCTGGGATCCGACGGCGATCGGATACGTGACCATCTGCGCGAGCATCGGCCAGCCGACATCCATCACGCGCACCCCCGGCACGCGGCGCCAGTGCGGGATCATCCGCACGGCGTCCGGGATGAGCGGCCGGGTCGACCGGGCCACGAGCGTGAATCCGATGATCGCCGAGAGCAGCGAGGCCCCGTACGAGGCCGTCGCGAGGAACGAGTCGAGCGCTCGACCACCGAAGGTCAGCAGGAGCCACACCCCACCGAGCGTGATCGGCGAGATCAGGCCCTGCACGAGGATCACCAGGTGGTTGCGTCGCTGTCCGAGCAGGATGCGGAACCAGACGCCCAGCGTGATCGTGAGGCTGAACAGGGTGACGCACAGGAAGGCGGCGAGTGCCGCCCCGTCGATCGCGCCCGCGTCGCCGAACAGCACCCGCCATCCGCCGGTCACGAGAAGCACCGTGTTGACGACCATGAGGCCCGTCGCGAACATCAGCAGGATGCGCCCCACCGAGGTGACCTGCAGGCGCAGACGCCGGTCGCTGCGGATGTCGTCGCTCGTCGCCACCGCGTTGACGAGCACGGCGCCGCTGCCCAGGTCGGTGAAGGTGAGCAGCGAGGGGATGGTGATCAGCAGCGAGTACAGCGCGTAGTGCTGCACATCGGTCTCGCCCAGGATGAGGCGGGTGGTGATGATGCCGCACACGAGCGACACCACCATGGTCAGCGCCCGTGCGCCGAGTGCGAGGAGCGAGTTCATGGGTCAGCGAGCGGTGCGCGCGCTCACCCGCGACCGCACGCTGCGGCGGGGCTCGTCGGTGTAGTACGGGCTCTTCGCCGCGCCGCGGACCCCGTTGAGCACGATGCCGAGCACCGGCGTGCGCGTGGACTCGAGCGAGGTGAGCGCGCGGTCGAGATCGGCGGCCTTGGTGCGGTTGGAGCGTACGACGAACAGGGTGCCGTCGGCCATCGTCGACAGCCACAGCGCGTCGCTGACCGAGAGCACGGGAGCGGTGTCGATGATGACGTAGTCGTACAGCTCGCGGGCCTCGTCGACGATCCGGTGCAGGCCTCCGCTGGAGAGCAGCTGACCGGGGTTCGGCGGCTGCGCACCGGCGGTGAGCACGTCGAGGCCGGGGCGACCCCACTGCTGCACGGCGTCGGCGAGCTCCACATCGCCGATGAGCACGGTGGTGAGGCCCACCGAGCCCTCGAGCTGCGTGTAGCGCGCCGTGCTGGGGCGGCGCAGATCGGCCTCGATGAAGAGCACCGACCGCCCGTTCTCGGCGAGCGTCAGCGCCAACCCCAGGCTGACCGACGACTTGCCCTCCTGCGCGGAGCACGACGTGACGAGGATGACGCGTCGGTTCTTGTCGACGTCGACGAACTTGAGGCTCGCCGCCACCTGGCGCATGGACTCGGCGACCCGCCCATCGGGCTGCGAGCGGATGATGCGCGCGATCGTGTGAGTGTCCGACGCCTCGGGGATCTCGCCCAGGAGCGCGACCTCGGTGACGTCGCCGAGCGTGCGGGCCGTCGTGAGGCGCGTGGCGAAGCGGCGGCGGAGCAGAGCGAGCACGACGCCGAGCGCGGCCCCGG
>DAMDKH010000323.1:0-2388 GCA_032099965.1 Microbacterium sp. | reverse complement strand
CACCTCGGGCACCACGGTGACCGTGCGCGTCTCGCCGAACTCCTGCTCGCGCTGCGCGAGGCCGAAGGGGTCGAGGGTGCGCAGCATGAGCGGGCCGACCGCCCACACTCCCCGTCGCACCCCGGTGATGCGGTACTGCAGGATGCCCGACTCGGGCGGGTACTCGCCGCCGGCGTCCCCGCTGACCGCGTCGGGGAGCACGTCGTGCCACAGCGCCCGGGGTACCCGCAGCGACCGCAGCGCGAAGCGGATCGTGACCTGGGAGGTCTCCGACACGGTGAGCAGATCGGTCGACACGCGGCGGGACACCGTGCCGGAGCGGCGGGGCACCCACACCGCGATCAGGGCGAGCGGAGGGAGCACCGCGAAGAAGACCGCCAGGTACAGCAGGATCGGGGAGGCGACGAGGTTCGCGCCGATCGCGAGGCACAGCGCCACGACGAGGCACCCCGCTCCGCGCGGGGTGAGGAGTCGACGGCGGCGCATGATGCGGCCCCGGGTCAGACCCGGCTCGCGACGGGCACCCGCACGCGTTCGGTGATCTGGGCGAGGGCGGTCTCCACCGGCTGCGCGCCCGAGCGGTGGGCGCCCCGCGCCGGCAGGAGCCGGTGGGCGAAGACCGGGATGAGCAGCGACGACACGTCGTCGGGGATCACGAAGTCGCGGCCGTCGAGTGCAGCCCACACCTTCGCCGCGCGGATGAGCTGGAGCGTCGCCCGCGGGCTGGCGCCGAGATGCAGGAGGGGGTCCGAGCGGGTGGCCCGGGCGAGGGAGACGGTGTACTCCTCGATCGCCGGGGCGACGTGCACGGCCCGCGCCCACGCGATGAGCTCGCCGATGAGGGCCGCATCCGCCACCGCCGAGACGGCGGCGAGCGGGTTGACGGTGTCGCGCTGGCGGATCATGAGCGCCTCGGCCGCCGCATCCGGGTATCCCATCGAGATGCGCATCATGAAGCGGTCGCGCTGGGCCTCGGGGAGCGCGTACGTGCCCTCCATCTCGAGCGGGTTCTGCGTCGCCACGACGAGGAACGGGTTCGGGAGCGGATGCGTGGAGCCGTCGACCGTGACCTGACGCTCCTCCATCGCCTCGAGCAGCGCCGACTGGGTCTTGGGCGAGGAGCGGTTGATCTCATCGGCGATCACGATGTGCGCGAAGATCGCGCCGCGCTTGAACTCGAACTCGCGGTCGACCGGGTTGTACACCGACACGCCCGTGACGTCGCCGGGGAGCAGGTCCGGTGTGAACTGGATGCGCCGCACGGTCGCGTCGACGCTGGCGGCGAGGGCCCGCGCCAGGACCGTCTTGCCGACGCCCGGCACGTCCTCGATCAGCAGGTGCCCTTCGGCGAGCAGGCAGATGAGGGCGCTGCGCACGGCATCCGGCTTGCCGTCGATCACCCCGCTGACCGAGGCGAGGATCGCCGAGGTGCGAGCGGCGAACTCGTCGGCCGTCATCTGGGGGGAGTTCTCTCGCATTCGTTCCCTCTCGCGTGGGCGCTGCAGTGCGCGGGTGACATGATCGTAACCCGCGGGGATGCTCCCCGGGCTGGCAGACGGTTGTGCTTTTCCGCAGGCCCGACGGCGGATCCGACCGCCCGGGTGTCGCGGCCGTCCCGAGGCGGGTCCGAGGATCCGCTAGACTGATCCACGGCTCTCCGCGTGGCGGCATCCAGGCCAATTCCCCCAGGGCGGAAACGCAGCAAGGGTAACCGGGCTCTGCTGGGTGCGCGGAGGGTCTTTATTCTTTTCAGGCTCCTCCGGGGCCGCCCTGTCAGGATCGTGACGTGACGACGCCCGCCGCTCCTCCCCGCCGCACCGCCCTCGGCCGATTCGCCCCGCCGGTGCTCCTCCTCGTCGTGCTGTGGGTCGTGCAGCTCCTCGACGCGGCGCTGCCGGGATCGTTCGCGGTCTTCGGCATCCGCTCGTGGGACGTCGGAGGGCTCACGGGCATCGTGCTCGCCCCGCTGCTGCACGCGGGGTGGGGGCACCTCATCGCCAACTCGCTGCCGTTGCTCGTGCTCGGTTGCCTCGTCGCAGGGGAGGGCGCCCGCCGCTTCTGGGCCGTGACCGGCGTGGTCACCGTCGTGAGCGGACTGGGCACGTGGCTCGTGAACGCCCCGGGCACGCTCACCGTGGGCGCCTCGGGCCTCGTGTTCGGGTACTTCGGATACATCGTGGCCCGCGTGTTCACCCCCGGCCGGGTCTCGCACCGCATCTCCTTCGCGGTGGTGGCGGTGGTCGTGATCGGGCTGTACGGCGGCAGCATGCTCGCGGGCGTGATCGGCGTGCGCGACGGGATCTCGTGGCAGGCGCACCTCTTCGGCGCGCTGGGCGGGGCGCTCGCCGCGGTGGGCGGGCGGCGGAGGCGCCCCCGCGCATGAGTGGG
>DAMDKH010000322.1:2031-2395 GCA_032099965.1 Microbacterium sp. | reverse complement strand
CGATCGCCCTGCTGATCGCGGCCGCGGTCTCCCTGCCGCTCGGCGCTCTCGTGCCGGCCACCCCCGCGGCGGCGGCCCCGGTGGTGAAGGCCGCCGCGTTCGGCGCCCCCGACGACATCGCCGCGGACTACTACGCCGCACTCCTGCGGCACACGCGCTGGGTGAACACCGTCTGGGACCCCGCGATCGGCGCGTACCAGTCGAAGGACTTCAACTTCGCCGTCGTGCTCGGCAACGCGGTGCTCGTCACCCACGGGGAGTACGACGCCGCGGTCACCGGCATCTCGAAGGAGCAGCTGAAGCAGCGCACGATCGACACGATCCGCTACTACGCGGCCAAGAACCGGTTCGTCGACCCGACCGG
>DAMDKH010000322.1:0-1883 GCA_032099965.1 Microbacterium sp. | reverse complement strand
CGGCCGACCTCGACCACGGCGACGACCCGCTCTCGGGATCGTGGACCGCCGACTGGCCCACCGGCAAGCACGTGGGCGACACCGCGCAGGAGGAGGCGGGCGTCTACACCCAGGCGCTCGCGCCCGGCCTCGCCTGGGCCCCCGACCACGCCGACGCCGCACGCTGGGACGCGCAGCTCGGCGACTGGGCGCGCAACGCCGCCGGCCAGCCCACCGCCGACCGCAACAACCCCGCGATCGTCGCCGGGGCGCCGGTGTCGACGAACACGATGCAGACGATCTACGACACCTACCTCGTCGAGAACCACGGATCGTTCGGCCCCCACTACCAGTCCGACATCTGGCGCTCCGGCGGGCGCAACGCCATCCAGTTCCTCCTCAACGACCAGCCGGTGCCGGAGTACCTCCGCCGCCAGCCGAACTCGGCGGAGCTGTGGGAGGTCATCAAGATGGTCATGTCGAACCAGGGCGAGCCGTTCATGCCCATGGTCAACGACCGCGAATACCTCTACGGGCGCGACGTCATCCCGATGGCGTTCCTCGGGCAGGTGCTGCGCGACCCCGACGCCGCGCGCGCCGAGGCGAACATGGCCGCCTCCCTCGAGGCCTACCAGGCCTACGCCCCGGTCGATCGGCTCGCGAAGTTCTCGGGCGAACCGAAGTACGAGCCCGAGGCCCGCGCCGAGATCGCCATCTCGTACCTGCTGCACGTCGCCGCCGCCGAGAGCGAGCAGGGCGTGGTGCAGCCCACCCCGCAGGACGAGTTCTTCGCCCGCCTCGCCGGAGTGCGCGACTTCGGTGCCGGCCCGGGACTCGTCGTGCAGCAGACGGCGGATGCCTGGGCCGCGGCGTCGAGCAAGAAGGGGTTCGTGAAGTTCCCCTGGGTGCCCGCGCACGACTCGTGGATGTTCGCGCTCTCGGGGGCGACGCCCTACCTCTACCCGAGCACCTCGGCGACGGTCGACGAGCGGCGGGTGACGACCTACGCCGACCCGCGCGACGGGTTCGAGGGTGCAGCGTCGGTGTTCCGCCTCGGTGCGGAGTACGCGGGGCAGGTGACCCTGCCGACGGGCGCGGCGCTCTACGCGTCGACCGGCGCGGGGTGGCAGGACGGCACCGTCTCGGTGCGCAACCTCGACATGGGCGGGTACAACGGCCTCGACGGCTCGCGCACCTACACCACGGCCGAGGGGGAGGCCACGGACACGCTCCCCGTCGTCACGCCGGCGGATCCCGCCGACGCGAACGCCGCGCGCATCGACGACCTCTCGTTCGCGCCGGTGTCGGCGCGCTACGTGCGCATGCAGGGCCAGCAGGGCAACGCGCAGTTCGGCTATTCGCTGTATTCGTTCCACGCCTATGGAACGGATGCCGAGGCCACGACCGACCTCGCCGCCGGGCGACCGGCGACCGCATCGAGCGAAGACCCCACGCGCCTCGCCGCGACCGTCACCGACGCGAACCCCACGACCCGGTGGGCGGTGTCGCGCGCCGATCGTCCGCGCGCCGACTCCTGGATCCAGGTGGATCTCGGCGCCGAGAAGAAGGTGGGATCCGTGCGTCTGGCGTGGGAGGCGAGCGCGGGAGAGCGTTACCTCCTGCAGACCTCTCTCGACGGAGTGACCTGGACCACCCAGACGGCCCGCAGCGGCGGCGTCGACGCCAACGTCGCCCGCCTCGACACCGTCGATCTGCAGCCCGCGGGGGCGGAGACCCCGGCCCCGGTCGAGGCGCGCTTCGTGCGCATGCAGGGCGTGCAGGGAGACCCCGCCTACGGATACTCGCTCTACACGATGCGCGCCCTGACCGCGACGGGGACGGATGCCGCGGCAGGCACGCCCGCCACCGCCTCGAGCGCCGACACCGGCCGCGCGCCGTCGAGC
>DAMDKH010000321.1:0-2404 GCA_032099965.1 Microbacterium sp. | reverse complement strand
GCGGGCGCGCGGCGAGGAGCGGATCAGCGCTCGCGGAGCCTGATCAGCCGCTCGTGCCCGGTCTCCTCGAGCTCGGCGATGTCGTCGCGCGATTTGAGGAAGTCGGAGAACGAGCGGTAGCCCAGACCCTTCTCGCTGAACGAGGGGTCCATGCGGCGCATGTGCGTCTTGACCGCCGAGCTGTGCAGCCACTCGTCGGCGTCGGCCTTGTCCTGTCCGAGACGCAGCGCGCGCTCGAGCAGGGCGGTCGCCTCCTGCTGCGGATCGACCACCGGCTCCACGGGGGCCGCCGCCGGAGACTTGGCGCGGCGCGACCGGGTGGCGGTCTTCTTGCCGGTGTCGGCCGGCTGCTCGGGGGAGGCCTCCACGGGGGCGGGGACCGCGGCATCCGCCGACCGCTTCAGGGGGCGCGTCACACCCGAGAGCGAGTCGTAGGCCTCGAACTGGTCGCACGCGGCGGCGAGGGACTTGGCGGTCGAACCGGCGACACCCACCCCGATCACATAGCGGCCGAGGCGCTTGCATCGCTGAGCGAGCGGCACGTAGTCGCTGTCGCCCGCGACGATGACCACGTGGGTCAGGTCGGGCAGGCGGAACATGTCTTCCACGGCATCCACGGCCAGGCGGATGTCGGCGCCGTTCTTCGCGTACGCGGCTGCCGGGAAGAGCTGCACGAGGTCGACGGCACGGGCGACGAGCTGCGAACGGTACTCGGCGTTCACCGGCGACGACCAGTCGGCGTACGCCCGCGTGAGCACGAGCGTGCCGAACGAGGCGGCGTAGTCGATGATCGCACCGACCTCGATCATGGCCTGCTTCAGCCGCTCGGCGACCTCGGGGTCGTTCGGGTTGTCGCTGATGCGCTGCCGGTCCTTGCCGTAGGCGTTGCGTCCGTGCACCCGGTCGTACCAGGAGATGACGATGTTGTCGAAGTCGAGGTAGACGGCGACGCGGGCATCCGTGGTCTCGGCCATGCTCAGACCTCTCCGTCCTGCTCGCCCGGGTAGCGCACGCCGATCTGGCGGCGGATCTCGTCGAGCGCCCCCATGATCGCGACGGACTCGGCGAGGGGCAGGATGTCACCCGCGAGGTTTCCCTCCCGCACGAGGCGTTCGGCGGCGAGCGCCTCGAACTGCATGCCTCGTCCGCCGGCGTCGGGGTCGAGACGGCCGTCGAACTCCTCGAGCACCGTGCCCTCCGGATCGATCACGCGCAGCACCGTGGGCGACCAGAAGAACCGGTCGATCTCGATGCGGGCCTTCGTGCCGAGCACGACGGCGCGGTTCGGGCCGGCCGTGCGCGACGACGACAGCGTGGTCGAGACCGCGCCGCTCGCGTGCGTCATGACGGTGGCGACCTCGGAGTCGGCGCCGGTCTCGACGAGCTGCGCGACGGCGTGGATGCTCGTGGGCGCGCCGAGCACGTCCCACACGAAGGAGATCGGGTAGATCGCCAGGTCGAGCAGGGCTCCGCCGCCGAGCTCGAGGGCGTTGAGCCGGTGGGTGGGGTCGGAGGGGAGCAGCTGGGTGTGGTCGGCGGAGACCGAGCGGATCTCGCCGAGCACGCCCGACGCGATGATCTCGCGGGCGCGGACCATGTGCGGCAGATACCGCGTCCACATCGCCTCGGTGGCGAGCAGCCCGCGCTCCTCGGCGAGGCGCTGGAGGTCGGCCGCCTCGGCGTGGTTCAGGGTGAAGGCCTTCTCGACGAGCACGTGCTTGCCCGCTTCGAGGGCGAGCCGCGCGTTGGCGTGGTGCATCGGGTGCGGGGTCGAGACGTAGATGATGTCGACGTCGGGATCGGCCACCAGCGCCTCGTAGGAGGGGTGTGCGTGCGGGATGTCGAAGCGTGCGGCGAACGCATCCGCCGACTCCTGCGAGCGCGAACCGACCGCCACCAGGTCGAGCCCCGCGGCGCGGAGGTCGGAAGCGAAGGCGCCGGCGATGCCGCCGGTCGCGAGGATTCCCCATCGAAGACCAGTCATCCCCCCAGCGTAGGGGTTCCCCTCCGACACCGGCACGCCCCGCCCGGGAGGTCAGGGCACGAGCACGATCTTGCCGGGGACGTGCGACTCGACGAGCTCGTGTGCACGAGCGGCGTCGGCGAGGGGCAGTTCCGGGCCGAGCTCGACGGTGAAGTCGCCGCTCGCCAGCAGTTCGATGGTTTTCGCCAGAGCCTCGGCGCGCCACGCCGTCTCCTGTGCGGTGAGCGGCTCGGGGGCGCCGCCCGAGAAGGCGCGGATGCCGAACGACGCGGCATCCGGTCCGCGCACGATCGTGGCGATGCGGTCACGGTCGGCGACGAGGGCGAGCGAGGTCTCGATCGCCTCATCGGTCCCTGCGCCGTCGAGCACCACCGTGACGTCGGAGGGAGCCGCCTCGCGGACCCGGTCGAGCAGGCCGTC
>DAMDKH010000320.1:0-2438 GCA_032099965.1 Microbacterium sp. | reverse complement strand
GAGACCTCGCCGATGAGGGCGAGGGCGTCGTCGCGCTCCAATCCCGACAACAGCCCGTGGATCGGGCCCGGCACGGTGTGCACCTGCGCACCACTCACCCGCTGCGCGCGGTCGATGGGACCCTGGTTGAGCAGGACGCCCTGGAGCCGTGCGAGCGGGAAGATGGCGAGCTTGCGCCAGATGATCCCCCGGCGCAGGAGCAGCCCGAAGTCGGTGACCGTGTATCCGTGGCGCTTCCAGGAGAGGGGGCGACGCCACGCCGCGCGGCGGGGCATCGTGCGGTACGGGTCGCCGGCGATCGGGCCGAGGATGCCGTGCTCCCAGATGAGGGGGATGTCGGCGGCCGGCACGTCGGGGAGGATGAGCCCGAGCACCCGCTCCACGTCGGCGCGCTTCCCCACCGGCAGCACGATGTTGAACTGCTGCGCGTTGCCCGACTGCTGCTGTGCGGCGCTCTTGCCGCTCATGCGGTTGATCTTGATCGACCACCAGCCGAACGGACGCCACAGCAGCGACTGGGTCACCTCCACGGCGAAGATGCGTCCCGGTGGGAGCGTCTCGGTGACCGTGGTCAGCAGACCGTAGGTGATACGCACGCCGTCGGGCGTCGGAGCGATGGAGTAGCGCAGCGACTTGGAGATCTGCGCCCAGGTGATGCCGACGACGGCGACCACGAGCGGGATGCCCACGCCGAGCGCGAGGCCGAGGCCGATGATGCCGGACGCCGCCTCGCCGTCGGCCAGTGCGCTGAAGAACAGCACCCCCATGGTGACGCCGAACACGACGGCGAAGAAGAGGAACCACAGCACGCCGACGATCAACTGCGAGCCGATGAGACGCCCGGTCGGGATCTTCACCACGCTCTCGGGCGCCACGTCGGTGAGGTCGACTCCCGCGATGAGCCCGGTGACGCCGTGGTTGACGGAGTCGACCAGATGCGCGCGCGCCGAGGCCGGCTCCCCCGGGAACGCGGCGGCGTTGCGGCGAGCGGCGCGGATGCCCGAGGCGAGGCGGAGGATGTCGGACCGCACGGACTCCGCACGGGAGGTGGCGAGGTACTCGAGCTCGACGTTGGCGTCGGTGCCCGCTCCCACCACCTCGAGCTTGGCGAGCCCGATCAGGCGCGCCGGGAACGGGCGGGTGAGGTTGACGCCCTGCACGCGGTCGAGGGGCGCGCGTCGGTGCGAACGGAACACGATGCCCTTGCGCACCTCGACGTGGTCGCCGGTGATGCGGAACTGCTGGAACCGCCACACGAACCAGAAGATCGCGATCAGCACGATGAGCAGCCCGAGCACGACGAGCAGGGCCACGAGGATGAGGTTGTTCTCGAGCACCCAGTCGACCGGATCGCCCGAGGAGTACTCGCCGTAGTGCGCCTCACTCGGCGTGAAGATGTTGACGAACCACGCGATCACCCGATCCCGGAGGTTCGCGAAGGTGATGCCTGCGACGATCAGCAGCACCAGCCCGCCCTTGAACAGGGGGGTGAGCGGATGCATCCGATGCCATTCGCCGTCGGCGAGATCCGACGTTCCCGCGGGCGGGGCGTTCTGCGGCAGCGGGGGCGTCGGCGCGCTCACAGGCCGGTCCGTCGGGTCTCGGCGACCTCGATGAGCGTGTCGCGCAGGGCCTCGGCGGCGCCCTGGGTGAGGCCGGGGATCTGCACGCCGGTGGTGGCCGCTGCGGTGACCATCTTGAGCTGGGAGATGCCGAACCCGCGGTCGACGGGACCCTGGGTGATGTCGACGAGCTGCATGCGCCCGTAGGGCACGGCGATCATGCGCTGCCAGAGGATGCCCTTGCGGAACACGATGTCGTCGGCCCGCAGCATGTATCCGATGGCGCGCGCCTGCCGCGGCAGGATGATCATCGTGACGAGCGTGACCGCGAGGAACAGCCCGGCGGGGATCCACACCCAGGTCTGCTCCAGCGCGAGGTGGAGCACGAGTGCCGCCACGACCACGATGACGATCAGCAGGCCGTTCTGCAGCAGTTGCGACACGGCGTAGCGCGGCGAGATCCGGTGCCAGGTGCCGTCGAGCTCGAGGCGGCCGGCCCCGCGCGGCGTGCGCAGCTGCGGGTAGACGCCCTCGTCGAGCGCGGCGAGGTCAGTGCCCTCCGCCGGGTTCAGGGGTGCGTTCTCGGGGCTCTGAGTCATCAGGATCCTTCGGCAGGGTGCAGAACTGTTCGGCGACGAGGGCGGCGGCCACGAGCACGAGAGAACTCGCGATCAGAGCGACCATCGCCACCGTCGACCCTACCGGCGGATCGATCGGCCGTGCGAGGAGGAAGACCAGCAGCCCGACCCCGACGCCGACGAGCAGTGCGCCGAGGAGGCTCGACGCCCGGGCGAGGGTGGCGGCGCGCAGCGCACGGAACGGATCGATGCGGATGCCGGTGCGCACGCTGCGCCGGACAGGCCAGGCCACGCCCAG
>DAMDKH010000319.1:0-2449 GCA_032099965.1 Microbacterium sp. | reverse complement strand
CAGGCGGCTCCCGCCGACGGCACGTACTCGATCTGCTACGTCAACGGGTTCCAGACCCAGCCGGGCGAGCTCGACCTGTGGGACGACGACCTGCTGCTGCAGCACGACGGCGAGCCCGTCTTCGACCCCGACTGGCCCGACGAGGCCCTCGTCGACACCTCGACGGCCGACAAGCGCGATCGCATCGCCGCCCTGGTCGCGCCCTGGATCGACGGATGCGCGGATGCCGGCTTCGACGCGGTCGAGTTCGACAACCTCGACTCGTACACCCGCGCCGACGGCGCGCTCACCCGCGACGACAACCTCGCTCTCGCTGCGACACTCGTCGACGCGGCGCACGACGCCGGCCTCGCCGCGGGGCAGAAGAACGCCGCGGAGGATGCCGCGACCCTGCGCGAGCGGGGAGGATTCGACTTCGCCGTGACCGAGGAGTGCGCCGCGTACGAGGAGTGCACGGCGTACACCGACGTCTACGGCGACCAGGTGATCGACATCGAGTACAGCGACGAGCTCCCGCGCAGCTTCGTCGAGATGTGCGCCGATCCGGCATCCCCGGCCTCGATGGTGCTGCGCGACCGCGACCTGCTCACCCCGGAGGACGACGGCTACGTGTTCACCGCCTGCGAGGACTGACCGGCGCGGGAGCGGACCGCGCTCGACGTGGCTGATCGCGCCGTGTCAACCCGCAGACGGCGAGGGGGTGGATGCCGCAGGCTGGAGCATCCGACAGGAAGGACTCCCATGAGCGACCACGACGACACGACCTCCGGCCCGAGCGCCTACCCCGACATGCGCGGCCCCTACGACGCCGCGGCCGATGCCGACGCGGAGCCCGCGGACGACGGCAAGGTCTTCACCCCCGACGACGGCGAGGAGGCCGGGCCGGACGACTCCGACGGTCTCGACCAGAGCCCGAGCCTGCAGCGCTGACCCCGCGGCCGCTCCCCGCGCACCGAGCGATGCGGGATCGATACGTCAGGCCCCGGGGCCGTTTTCGACGACATATCGATCCCGCATGGGCGCGGGTGCGGCGGTCAGATGCGGTCGTCCTCGACGACGGTCGTCGTGCCGCGCGTGCGGCTCCGACGCGAGACGAGCAGGATGATGCCGATGATGGCGGTGATCGCGCCCGCCGCCATGAGGATGTAGCCCACGAGGTCGAGGTTCACCCAGTCCACCTGCACGTTGAGGGCGAACGCGAGGATCGCGCCGATGACGAACAGGACGATTCCGGTTCCGATGCTCATAGCGTGTTCTCCTTCCGGCATCCCACGATGCCGTCGCCTCATCGTGGCGCTCCCGCCCCCCTGAGCGGAAGGGGTTGACAGGGCCGCATGGAGCATCCGCCTCGTCTCGTCAAGTCCCTTCAGCGGGGCGGCCACCCGGGCCAGACTGCCGGAGAACCATCCGACAGGAGCAGAATCATGTCCGCATCCGCCCCCGCCCTCGACCCCTCGGCGACACCCGACACCGCCGTCGGCACCGCTCCCCTCTCGCCTCGTGGACCGCTCAGCGCGGCCGTGCTGAACCGCCTCACCGATGCCGCGCACGCCGGGGTGCGGCACGGCGTGCCCCTCGCGGTGCAGGCCGCGGATGCCGTCGATGCCGCCGACGAGATCGTGCGCGACGACGACGTGCAGTTCGCCCTCTTCCTGCTGTACTCCTCGGGTGCTCGAGGCCGCGTTCGAGAGCGAGCTGCGCGCCACGGTGCCCGTGCCCGAGCTGCCGGAGCCGACGGTGGATGCCGTGGGGCGCGCGCTGTTCGCCCTCGCCGCCGCCGATTCGGGTCCCAGCCTGTCGCGATACATCGCGCGCAAGGCGACGGCGGAGCAGGCGACGGAGATGCTGATCCAGCGCTCGGCGTACACCCTGCGCGAGGCCGACCCGCACTCGTGGGCCATCCCCCGGCTGACCGGCCGGGCGAAGGCCGCGCTCGTCGAGATCCAGTCCGACGAATACGGCGGAGGGCGCCCGGAGCGGGTGCACCAGCACCTCTTCGCGGAGGCGATGCGCGCCGCCGGGCTCGACGACACCTACGGCGCGTACCTCGACCGCCTTCCGGCGATCACCCTCGCGTCGTTCAACCTCATGTCGCTGTTCGGCCTCAACCGGCGTCTGGTCGGAGCGATCGTCGGTCACCTCGCCGCGTACGAGATGACCTCGTCGATCCCGTGCCGCCTCTACGCCGACGGGCTGCGCCGCCTCGGCTTCGACCAGGCCGTGGTGGAGTACTTCGACGAGCACGTCGAGGCCGATGCCGTGCACGAGCAGATCGCCGGCCGCGACCTCGCCGGCGCCCTCGCCGAAGACCGCCCGGAACTGCTGGCGGACATCTTCTTCGGTGCCGCCGCGTGCCTCACGGTCGACGGCTGGATGGGCGTCCACGTGCTGGACGCCTGGACCGCCGGCGCCTCGTCGTTGCGCGGCGGGAACGGCTCCGTCGCGCCCG
>DAMDKH010000318.1:0-2476 GCA_032099965.1 Microbacterium sp. | reverse complement strand
ATCCGCTCGCCGTAGCGCGGCGGCTCGTCGAAGTCGATCGGCGGGCGGGCGGCAGCCGGGCGGGCGCCGAGCACCTGCCGCGCCTTGGCCAGCGACGCCGCGAGCACGGTGACCTCGTAATGATCGGCGGCGAGCTGGGTGACGCTCGCGTAGTCGCGGCGGCGCCGCACGATCGCGAAGGTCACGAGGCTGAGGATCATGCCGATGGCGACGCCGATGAGGACGAAGCCGACGAAGAGCTGGATCGGGACCTCGGGGTTGCCGATCACGAGGATCGCGGAGAGGAACAGGCCGATGAGGATGCCGTTCACGGCACCCGAGCGGGCGGCGGTCGCATAGCCGAGTCGCCCGGTGATGCGCTCGACGGTGCGCACGCCCTGCCCGACGATCGCGATATCGCGAGCGGGCACCTCTCCGGCGATGAGCTTCGACACCGTCTTCTGCGCGGCCTCGTATTCGCGCATCGAGGCGACGACCTCGCCGATGTCCGTGCTGTGGGCGGGCTGATTGAGCATGCTCATCGCCCCATTGTCCCATGTCGCCCTCGGCATCCGGCCGGGAGGCGATCCGACGCCGTCTCCCGGCCCCGCGGACTACGCTGGTCGGGTGAGCACACAACGGGTATTCGCCGCGCGCCTGGCCGGGTGCGCCGTCTTCGACCCCGTGGGCGACCGGCTCGGCAAGGTCCGGGACGTCGTCGTCGTGTACCGAAGTACGGCGGCTCCCCGTGTGATCGGCCTCGTGGTGGAGATCCCCGGGCGTCGTCAGGTGTTCGTGTCGATCGGACGCGTCACGTCGATCCGCTCGGGTCAGGTCATCACCACCGGCCTCATCAACGTGCGGCGCTTCTCCCCCCGCGCCGGCGAGGTGCGCGTGCTCGCCGAGCTCCTCGGACGTCGGGTGAGCCTGGTCGACGGCAGCGGCACCGCGGTCATCGAAGACGTGGCGATCGAACCGAACCGCCTCGGCGAGTGGGCGGTGAGCCAGCTCTTCCTGCGCCGCCCCAAGACGAGCGCCTCGCCGTTCGCGAAGGGGTCGACGACGTTCGCCGCCTGGAGCGAGGTCGCCGAGCAGCGCTCTCCCGGCGAATCGCAGTCCGCCGAGCAGCTGGTGGCCTCGTACTCCGAGCTGCACGCCGCCGACCTCGCCAACACCCTCCTCGATCTTCCTCAGCAGCGCATGATCGAGGTCGCCGAGGAGCTGTCGGACGACCGCCTGGCCGATGCGCTCGAGGAGATGCCCGAAGACGAGCAGGTGCACATCCTCGACCGGCTCGGCGACGAACGCGCCGCCGACATCCTCGACCAGATGGAGCCGGACGACGCCGCCGACCTCCTCGCGCAGCTTCCGCCGAACCGCCTGGAGCACCTCCTGGAGCTCATGGAGCCGGAGGAGGCCGACGACGTCCGGATGCTGCTGCGCTACGGCCCCGACACCGCCGGCGGTCTGATGACGCCCGAACCCATCGTGCTCTCCGCCGACGCCACCGTGGCCGAGGCGCTCGCCCTCATCCGGCGCCATGAGCTGCACCCGGCCCTCGCCGCCGCGGTGTTCGTCACGCTGCCGCCGTTCGAGACGCCCACGGGACGACTCCTCGGGGTCGTGCACTTCCAGCGCATGCTGCGCTACCCCCCGCACGAGAGGCTGGGCGCGATCGTCGACGACAGCCTCGAGCCCGTGCCGGTCACGGCGTCGGCCGCGGAGGTCGCTCGTCTGCTCGCCAGCTACGACCTCGTCTCGCTCCCGGTGGTCGATGCGGCGCATCGCCTGGTGGGGGCGATCAGCGTCGACGACGTGCTGGACTACCTGCTGCCGGACGACTGGCGCACGCATGACATCGACGAGGCGCCGGATGCCTCCGCGGGGGTGCGATGATGGCCCGTTCCCGCTCGCCCCAGCTCGATGCGCCCCTGGGCCGCGGCGCCACGCGCCCGAAGACCACCTCCCGCGACCGCTTCGGCCGGTTCACCGAATGGGTGGCACGGGCGATGGGCACGCCCGCCTTCCTCCTGCTGCTCAGCCTGTTCTGCCTGCTCTGGATCGGGTGGAACACCCTCATGCCCGAGCACCTGCGCTTCGACGACGCCACCCTCGGATTCACGGCGCTCACCCTCATGCTGTCCCTCCAGGCCTCGTACGCGGCACCGCTGATCCTGCTCGCCCAGAACCGGCAGGACGACCGGGACCGGGTGCAGATCGAGCAGGACCGCCAGCGCGCCGAGCGCAACCTCGCCGACACCGAGTACCTCGCCCGCGAGATCGTGGCGCTTCGGATGGCGCTCGAGGAGCGCAACGCGCAGGTCGTCACCCGCGACGTGCTGCGTCAGGAGCTCAAGGCGCTGCTCGCCGACCTCGACGAGGCCGACGCGACGCCCGACGCGCCGACGACGACGCCCGCGCCGACGACCGGGCCGATCTCGACGCGTTCGCCGCGGCCTCGACGATGACCGCCGCGGACGACGTCCGGCGCGCGGTG
>DAMDKH010000317.1:0-2484 GCA_032099965.1 Microbacterium sp. | reverse complement strand
TCGGGGTGCTCGCGGCTGCGGCGGTCGCCCTCGTGCGCACGCTGCTGAGCCTGCCCGCGATGCAGGACTTCCTCGCCGCCTATCCCGGCGAGTACGAGCCCACGGTCGCGGTCGAGCCCGGGTTCGCCCCCTGGATCGGTTGGCAGCACTTCTTCAACGTGTTCCTGATGGTGCTCATCATCCGCTCCGGTCTCCGCATCCGCACCGAGAAGCGGCCGACCGCGTTCTGGGCGCCGCGCAACAACCCCAAGGGCAAGACGAGCCTGACGATCTGGTTCCACCAGGCGCTCGACGTGCTGTGGCTGGTGAACGGCGTGATCTTCGTCGTGCTGCTGTTCACCACCGGGCACTGGGTGCGCATCGTGCCGACGAGCTGGGAGGTGCTGCCGAACGCGCTGTCGGCCGCGCTGCAGTACGTCTCGTTCGACTGGCCGCACGAGAACGGCTGGAACAACTACAACAGCCTGCAGCAGATCGCCTACTTCGCGACGGTGTTCATCGCGGCACCGCTGGCGGCGATCACCGGGTTCCGCATGTCGGGCATGTGGCCCAAGAAGGCCGAGAAGCTGTCGCGGGCGTACCGGGTCGAGTGGGCGCGGAAGCTCCACTTCCCGATCATGCTGTACTTCGTGGCGTTC
Organism: Microbacterium sp.; assembly: GCA_032099965.1. Lineage (GTDB taxonomy): Bacteria > Actinomycetota > Actinomycetes > Actinomycetales > Microbacteriaceae > Microbacterium. The sequence continues at coordinate 1,846 of DAMDKH010000317.1, read as the reverse complement.
ATCATCGTGCACGTGGCCCTCGTGATGCTCACCGGTTTCCTTCGCAACCTCAACCACATGTACGCCGCGCAGGATGCCGCCACCTGGACCGGGTTCTGGGTGTTCATCGCGTCGCTCGTCGTCATCGCGATCGGATGGGTCGCCGCGCGTCCGCTCGTGATCGCCCCGATCGCCAAGGTGTTCGGCACCGTCTCCGCCCGCTGAGGCGGGTCCACGGGCGACACCGCCGCCTCCCGCTGCACGCTGCCGCCGGAACGACGAGACCCCCGCTCGCGGGCATCCGCAGGTGGGGGTCTCGGGTGCCGGAGTGATCCGGCGCGATGCGGGTCAGCGCACGAAGCGCACCTCGGTGAGCGTCTCGCCGAGGAACGGCTCGGTGTGGGTGGCGCCGTCGAGGGTGAACCCGTTGCGGATGTAGAAGCGGTGCGCGCGGGGGTTGTCCTCGGCGACCCACAGGTAGAGGGGCTCGTCCTTCTCGACGGCGGCGTCGAACAGCTTCTGCCCGATCCCGGTGGAGTGGTACGCGTCGAGCAGGTAGATGAAGTACAGCTCCCGCATCGTCGGGGCGTCCTTGTCGCGGGCAGGGCCCGAGCCGACGAAGCCCACGATCTCGCCGTCGACCAGCGCGGCGCGCATCGTGAAGTCGGGACCCTGGGAGGCCCAGTGGGTCCAGAGCTCGGCCATGCGCCGCGGCGACACCTTCTCGAGCGCGGCCTTGCTGATGAGGTGGTCGTAGGTCTCGTGCCAGCACTGGGCGTGCACGCGACCGAGGGCTTCCGCGTCCACATCACGGACCGGACGGACGATGACTTCGGGCTGGGCTTCGGCGCTCATGCGGTGACTCTACGCGCGGCATCCGCGAACCGGAAATCCGGCGGAGGGGCCTGCGGGCGGCTCGCGAGCGGATGGAGGATTCCGACAACGATGTGGGCGGATCGTGCGCCGAAGAATACGATCGATCCTCGTGAACGTGATCTGGCGCACCCTTCTCGTCATCTTCCGGGCCCGCTCCCGCGTGCGGCGGGGCAAGTCGCTCGACCCCACGGCGGTGGCGAGCATCCGCCTCACCACCCTGCCGACCGACATCGACGTGCTCCGTCACATGAACAACGGCCGGTACCTGTCGCTGTTCGACCTCGGACGGTGGGATCTGCTCATCCGCACCGGGCTGTTCGACGCGATGAACGAGCGCGGCTGGTACGCGGTGGTGTCGAGCGAGACGATCACGTTCCGCAAGTCGCTGGTGCTCTGGCAGCGGTTCGAGGTGCAGTCGCGGTTCATCGGGCACGACGACAAGGCCCTGTTCCTCGAGCACCGCGCGGTCGTGAAGGGCGAGATCTACGCCCGCGCCATCATCCGGGCGCGCATGCTCCGTCGCACCGGTGGCACCGTCTCGAACGAGGAGCTGTTCGCCGCCGTCGGCAAGCCGGAGGGCGTGCCGGAGATCGACGCCTGGGTGCACGACTGGGCCGCGGCATCCGCCCTGCCTCCCGTGCGCGCCGAGGCGCCGAGCGTCTGGAACTGAACGCTTTTTCCCCGTTCGCAAGGTATATCGGTACGCTTCCGCGGTCTTGCCGGTGTCGTCTCGACAGGCCGCGGGTGAAACCCCTATCGTGGCTGGGCGGCGCGCGATATCCGAAGTCGTGCGCCTCAGCGGAGACACCCTGCTCCGGTCGAAACCCTGCTCGACCGCGCCGGGGGACGGGTCGTCGACCGCCCGACGTCGCCCGTGCGGGCGGCGAGGGGGGAGTGTCATGACCGATGGGCGCACCGGGGCCGAACCCGAGCGACGGGCCGGCCGGGATCGCGCGCCGACGCGGATGCCGCTGGTGATCCGTCTCACCGC
>DAMDKH010000316.1:2262-2486 GCA_032099965.1 Microbacterium sp. | reverse complement strand
GTGCTCGGCGTCACCGGCATCAACAACGGCAAGCTGCCCGGCGACCGCGCGTGGTTCACCGACCCGCAGCTCGCCGGCGGCGGCGCCCTCGTCGACCACGTGGTGCACTGCGCCGATCTGCTCGACGACCTGCTCGGCGAACGGGCCGAGTCGGTGCGGGCCGTGTCGAACGGCATCCTGCACGCGCAGCGCGACCTGGCGGTGGAGACGGGCGGACTCGTGAC
>DAMDKH010000316.1:0-2106 GCA_032099965.1 Microbacterium sp. | reverse complement strand
CGTCGCCGAACGCGGCACCGTGACCGTCAGCCCCTTCGCCGCGGGCGTCGCAGGCCACGATGCGGCCGGCGAGACGTGGGACCCGGTGGGCGCCGACCTCGACGCGCTCCTGCTCGCCGAGTTCGTCGACGCCGTGCGCACCGGGCGCCATCCGCAGCCCGATGCCGACGTCGGCATCCGCACCGTCGAGATCGTGGCGGCGGCGCAGCTGTCCGCCGCACGCGGTGGCGAGGTCGTCCGCCTCTAGGGCATGCGCGGACGCCGCCGTGCGTACGGCGTCGGCGCGCACGGGGGTACACTGACCTGTCGGGCCGGTCGGCCCCCCCTGTGCACGAGAGTCCCGGAAGGCGGTGATGGCGATGTCCGACGATAGTTACGACGCCGCCCCCGCTGCGTCGCGACCCCGTGCCTCCGTGCGCTGATCCTCCGCGCCCGCACGTTCCGCAGCCCGGCGGCGTCCTCCGCCCCCGATGATCCTGCGCGACGCGTGCGCGCCTGCGGAAGAAGACTGCTCATGGCCCTGATCGACAACGGCGTGTACGTCCACGGACGTCGCGTCGAGACCCCCAAGAACCTCGACGACACCTACCGCACGCTGGGCGCGGTCGGCGGCATCGCGTGGATCGGCCTGTACCGGCCGCGTCCCGACGAGGTCGCCTCCGTCGCGCGCGAGTTCGACCTCCACCCCCTGGCGGTCGAAGACGCCCTGTCGGGGCACCAGCGCTCCAAGGTCGAGCGCTACGGCGACACGCTGTTCGCCGTGCTGCGCCCGGCCAGGTACCGCGACGAGCAGGAGTCCATCGAGTTCGGCGAGCTGCACCTGTTCATCGGCCCCGACTTCGTCGTCACCATCCGGCACGCCGAGTCGCCGAACCTCTCCGCCGTCCGGCGGCGCATGGAGCAGAACCCCGAACTCCTCGCGAAGGGCCCCGAGGCCGTGCTGTACGCGATCCTCGACGAGGTCGTCGACGAGTACGAGCCCATCGTGGCGGGGCTCGAGAACGACATCGACGAGATCGAGGACCAGCTCTTCGGCGACAGCGACGACGACGCCCTCTCCCGGCGCATCTACGAGCTGTCCCGGGAGGTCATCGACTTCCAGCGGGCGGTGCATCCGCTGACCGGGATGCTCGAGTGGCTGCGGCGCGGATCCGACAAGTACCGCATCGACGAGGAGCTGCAGCGCTCCCTGCGCGACGTGCTCGACCACACGATCCGCGTCAACGAGCGGGTCGACTCGTTCCGCGCGATCCTCGAGAACGCGCTCACCGTGCAGTCGGCGCTCGTGGCCCGCCGCCACTCCGAGGCCGGGCTCGCTCAGAACGACGAGATCAAGAAGATCTCCTCGTGGGCGGCGATCATCTTCGCCCCCACGCTCGTCGGCACCGTGTACGGCATGAACTTCGACCACATGCCCGAGCTGCACTGGGCGTTCGGCTACCCCCTCGCCCTGGGGGCGATGGGCGCCTTCGCGGTCGCGCTGTACGGCATCTTCAAGTACAAGCGCTGGCTCTGAGGCGGCGAGCGGGGCGCTCGCACGCCGCGCTCGGGTGCTTCGGTAGGGTCGGAAGCGTGTCAGACACCACCGCAGCATCCGACCTCCGTCGCATCGGTGAGGGCCTCGCCGGCGACGCCCCGCTCACCTGGGTCATCACCGGCGATTCCATCACCCACGGTCTCGTGTTCACCCAGGGCGGCCGCAGCTACGCCGAGCACCTGCACGAGCTCATCCGCGGCGAGCTGGAGCGCGTGCGAGACATCGTCGTCAACTCCGCCATCAGCGGTCACCGCATCGTCGACATCCTCGGCGACTTCGAGCGCCGGGTCTCGTCGTGGCGGCCCGACGTGGTGACGCTCATGATCGGCACGAACGACCTCTCGACGGGCGGCCCCCAGCCGGTCATCACCCCCGACGAGTACGCGGCCTCCCTGCACGACTTCGTGGCGCGGGTGCGCGCGCTCGGCGCGGTGCCCGTGCTGCAGACGCCTCCCCCGATCGACGTGTCCAACGCCCCCGAGCGGGCGCGCGTCGCCGAGTTCGCCCAGGCCGTGCGCACCGTCGCCGCGAGCGCCGACGTCATCCTCGTCGATCAGTACGCCCACCTC
>DAMDKH010000315.1:0-2496 GCA_032099965.1 Microbacterium sp. | reverse complement strand
TGTCCGCCGTCGGCTTCGGCGGCCTCGAGGGCCGCGGTGCGGGCCAGGACGAGCCGGTCGGCGCATCCCTCGGCTCGGGGATCGTCGGTGTACGCGGCGACCATGTGCAGCAGGCCCGCCGAGACGGCCAGGATGACGCCGCAGGCCGCTCCACCCCCGGGGGCACCCGCCGGACGCGCGAGTGCGGTGAGCCAGGCGTCCATCGGCAGCGATGTCGGCACCCGCACGTCGTTCTCCATTCGAGCAACCTTACGGTGCTTCGCTTCGGCGCGCTTGTCCCCCATTTGGGGGACAAGCGGAGTAGGATGGTTCGCGTCTACAGTTCTCCGGGCGAGGTAGACCGAGGGGAAGGCCCGGCATCCGTACGGCTTCACGGAGCCACCAAGGAGATAGTGCCCATGGGGAGCACCCGCCTGCGCGCGCGCCTGCAGCGCGTCGCCGTCGCCTCGATGACCAGCGCCCTGCTGGTCGGAGGCTTCGTCCTCGCCGCGGAACCCGCCGCCGCCGTAGAGCCGTCCGTCGCCTCGGCGACCGCATCCGTCGCCTCCGTCGCCTCCGCACCCGCGCTCTCCTCGATCGTCCAGACGCCGGCACGGGATACCGACGCCGATCAGGCCGTCGACACGCGGGCCGCGGCGCCGATCGCCCTCGTGAGCGGTGCGCTGCTCGTCGTCGTGGTCGGCGGCATCGCTCTCGACATGCGTCGTCGCCGCGACCCGCGGGTGTCGGAGTGACGCCCCTCCTGTCGCGCACCGAATAGTCAACCCTCTCCGCACGTTCCGTCGCGCGCTCTAGCGTCGACGCAGCGGGCAAAGGGGGAGCGGTGGGCATCAGCGGAGCGCACGTGCACGATCACGGGGCCGGTCCGGTGTCGGTGAGCATCGGTGACGCCGCCCTGGCCGCCCCGTTCGTCGTCGCCGTGGTGGTGTACGTCTGCGCCGCGCTCTTCCTGCAGCGCGGACGGGGGCGCTGGCCGTCGCTGCGCATCGCGTTCTGGGTGACGGGTGTCGCAGCGGTGTGGTTCGGGACCGTCGGACCCGTCGCCGCGGCCGCTCACGACGACGTCGTCGCGCACGCCGCCGCGCATCTGCTCGTCGGGATGGTGGCGCCGCTGCTGATCGTGCTGGCGGCTCCCGTGACGCTGGCGCTCCGCTCCTTCAGCATCGAACCCGCTCGACGCGTGAGCGCGGTGCTGCGGAGTCCGCTCGCGCGCCTCCTCACGCATCCGGTGTTCGCGGCTTTCCTCACCCTCGCCGGGCTCTGGGTGCTCTACCTGACGCCCTTCTTCGAGGTGGTGCACCGCAACCCGCTCCTGCACATCGTGGTCATGCTGCACTTCCTCGTGTCGGGGGTGCTGTTCACGGCATCCGTCATCGCCGTCGACCCCGACCCCCACCGCCGCCCGCTCCCGCTGCGTGCGGGGGTCCTCGTGGTGACGTTCGGTGCGCACGCGGTGATCGCCAAGATGCTCTTCGCGCATCCGCCGGCCGGGGTCCCCGTGGCCGAGGTCGAGGCGGCGGCGCAGCTGATGTACTACGGCGGCGACGCGGTCGACGTCGCCCTTCTCGTGATGATCGGACTCGAGTGGTACCGGGTGACCGGCCGGCGCCGACGCGCGCGGCCGCGGCCTCGGGCGGCGGCGGGAGCGGTGCGATGAAGAGGATGCTCCGCACCCGCGCCGCGGTCGCCGGGTTCCTGCTCGGGGTGGCCCTGATGGCCGCCGTCGACGAGATCGTGTTCCACCAGATCCTGGCGTGGCACCACTTCTACGACCGGGGGACGCCCGATGTCGCCCTGCTCTCCGACGGGCTGCTGCATGCGGGAGAACTCGCCGTCGCCGTCGCGGGGGTGTTCCTTCTGCTCGACGCGCACCGGCGCGGCCCTCTCCGAGTGGCCGATGTCGGCAGCGGTCTGCTGCTGGGCGCGGGGGCATTCCAGGTGTTCGACGGCGTCGTGCACCACAAGCTCCTCGGTGTGCACCAGGTGCGGTACGACGTGGAGCTGCTGCCCTACGATCTCGCCTGGATCGGCGCGGGCGTGCTGCTGCTCGTCGCGGGACTCCTCACGGCAGCGCGGCCGACACCACGGGAGAGTGACGACTGACGGATCTTCCGACGGCGCGGGGCCGGCGTCGCGCGAGCGGATGACGCGTCGAGGGCGGCGACGTCTCAGTCGTCGCCGGGCTTCTTGCCCTTGCCCGGGCCCTTGTCGGTGCTGAACGAGGGCGGGCCCTGCTGGCCGCTCGCCTCGTCGGCCTTCGAGTCCTTCTTCGGCCCGGTCGTGCCGACGGTCTCCTCGACCACGGTCTCCTCGACCACGGGCTCCTCGACCGGTGCTTCGTCGACCGCCGCCTGCTCGACGACGGACTCCTGCTCCGGAGTCGCGGCCTGCTCCGTGCCCCCCTCGGTCACGGTGCCGGGGGCATCGGCGGGGGTGCGTACGGCGGTCACCGCGGCGAGGCGCGGGGATGTCGGGGCGCCCGCTCCGAGGAGCGCC
>DAMDKH010000314.1:0-2503 GCA_032099965.1 Microbacterium sp. | reverse complement strand
CGCGGCGATGGTCACGTGCGCTCCGGCATCCGCAGCCGCCAACGCCGTCGAGATCACGCAGCAGTCGGTGGCGACGCCCGTGAGCACCACGTGCGCACCGCGGCCGACGACCGCCTCGAGCTCGGGTCCCCACTTGCCGAACGTCGGCAGGTCGATCGTGGGGCGCGGCGACAGCCCCTCGGCCTCGGGCACGAGGGCGTAGAGCGGATGCTCCGGCGACCGGTCGGCGAACGGCCAGGCCGCGAAGTACGCGCCCCAGGCCGTGGTGCGGTCGGCGGTCGGCATCCACCGGGTGACGAGCACGCGCTCGCCGAAGGACTCGGACAGAGCGCGGATGCGCGGCATCGCCTCGGCGAAGAACGGCGAGCCCCAGGCCGAGTCCGGTGACGCGAAGATGACCTGCGGGTCGATGACGACGAGCCAGGGGGCGGCGGCGTCGCTCGTCACACCTGCTCCTGCCGCCGGATCTTGCCGGCGCGGGCGAAGAACGTCACGAGGAACGACAGCACGAGGGCGACGAACACCCCGAGGTTGGCGTAGGCGAAGTCGCCGTCCGTGCCGCCCACGAGGAAGAGCAGGTAGCCCTGCCAGTTGTTCCACGGCGCGGCGTCCGCGAAGCCGTTGAGCACGAGCCCCCACCCGAGGATGCTCGCGACGACCATCGTGACGATCGACGTGACATCCCACGCGCCGTAGCGGCCGCGCGGGTCGAAGAGCGCCGCCTCGTCGTAGTCGGCACGGCGGCGCAGGATGTCGGCGATGAGGATGCCGGCCCACGCGGCGAGCGGCACGCCCAGCGTGATGAGGAAGCTCTGGAACGGACCGAGGAAGTCGGTGGAGAAGAACACGACGTAGATCGTTCCGGCCGTCAGGATGGCCCCGTCGATCGCCGCCGCGGACGGGCGGGGGATGCGGATGCCGAGGCTGAGCAGCGTGAGGCCCGACGAGTAGATGCCCAGCACGGCGCCCGAGACGAGGGCGAGGACGGCGGTGAGCAGGAAGGGCACCAGCACCCAGGTCGGGAGGATGGTGGCGAGGGCGCCGATCGGGTCGGCCTGCACCGCGGCGAACAGCTCGTCGTTCGAGCCGGCGAGCAGCAGGCCGAACACGACCAGCAGCACGGGCGCGATCGAGCCGCCGATGGTGTTCCAGGCGACGATGGCGCCGTCCGAGGCGGTGCGCTTCTGGTAGCGCGACCAGTCGGCGGCGATGTTGATCCACCCCAGGCCGAATCCGGTCATCACCATCACCAGGGCGCCGATGACCTGGCCGATGCCGCCGTCGGGGCGGGCGAGTACGGCGGCGATGTCGATCTCGCCCGCGGCGAGGATGACGTAGAGCACGGTCACGGCGCCGGTGACCCACGTGAGCACCGACTGCATCTTCATGATCGTGTGATAGCCGAGCACGGATGCCGCGACGATGAGCGCGGCCACGATGACGGTCGCGACGATCTTGAGGGCGATGCTGTCGCCGTCGCCGCCGAGCTGCGTGATCACCGTGGCGGTGGCGAGCACCGCCATGATCGCCAGGAACGTCTCCCACCCGATCGAGGTGAGCCACGAGACGATACCAGGCACCTTCTGCCCCTGCACGCCGAACGCCGCGCGCGAGAGCACCATGGTCGGAGCCGAGCCCCGCTTGCCCGCGATCGCGATGAGGCCGCAGAGCAGGAACGACACCACGATGCCGACGACCGAGACGATCGTGGCCTGCCAGAAGGAGATGCCGAAGCCCAGCACGAACGCGCCGTACGACATGCCGAACACCGACACGTTGGCCGCGAACCACGGCCAGAACAGGTCGCGCGGGCGAGCGGTGCGCTCGGACTCGGGGATGATCTCGATGCCGGCGCGCTCGATGAGGCCGGGCGTGGTCTGCGTCATCCTCTCATCTTGGCACCGCGCGGGCCTCAGGAGCGGAAGAACGCCTCCGCCGTGCGGGCCAGGTCGTGCAGGTCGGAGACGCCGGCCAGCTCGCGCGCCGAGTGCATCGACAGGATCGGGATGCCGACGTCGACCGTGCGGATGCCGAGGCGCGTCGCGGTGATGGGGCCGATCGTCGACCCGCACGGCACCGCGTTGTTCGACACGAACTCCTGCGTGGTCACCCCGGCCCGTGCGCACCAGTCGTGCCAGGCCGCCGAGCCGATCGCGTCCGTGGCGTAGCGCTGGTTGGCGTTGAGCTTGAGGATGGGCCCGGATCCGAGCACCGGCTGCACGACCGGGTCGTGCTTGCCGACGTAGTTCGGGTGCACCGAGTGCCCCACGTCGCTGGACAGGCACCACGACGACGCGAACGCGCGACGACGATCCGACGCGTCGGCGCCGAGGCCGTCGGAGAGGCGTCCGAGGACGTCTTCGAGGAAGGGGCCGGCGGCGCCGGAGCGGGAGCTGGAGCCGAGCTCCTCGTGGTCGAACGCGGCGAGCACGGCGATGGGGCCCCCGGCGGCGGCGTCATGGGCGAGGAGGGCCGCGACCCCGGCGTGCACCGACGCGAGGTC
>DAMDKH010000313.1:0-2504 GCA_032099965.1 Microbacterium sp. | reverse complement strand
CGGGGGTGTTCCGGTGCTCGAGCTCGACGAGGCGCGCCATCGCCGCCGCATCCGCGTCGATGTCGGCGTCTCTGCCGTATGCCCGCGCCCGGAGTGCCCGGAGTTCGTCGGCCTCGTCCATCGGCTCCATCCTCGCAGCCCGGCGCGGGTCCTACTCGATCTGTCCGATGGGCTCGCGCTTCTCGGCCTGGAACTGGTCTTCGGCGCGGCCGCGAGCCCAGTACGCCGACACCGACAGCGCCTCCCGGGGCACGTCGTGCTCCTTCAGCAGCGCGCGCACGGCCTTCATCGTGCCGCGCTCCCCGTGCGCGAACACACCGGGATGACCCGCACGCCAGGGCAGAGCGGCGAGGGTCACGAGCAGCTCGTCGTCGTCGGAGACCCAGTGGATGCTCACCCCGCCCGGCGCATCGGGCAGGAGCCGGTCGGCGGGGTCTCCGATGCTGAGCACGATGTGGCCGACGGCGTCGGCGGGCAGCGCCTCCACCGCCGACGAGATCGCGGGGAGGGCGGTGTGGTCGCCGATCAGCAGGTGCCAGGGTGTGGAGGATGCCGGGCGGTACCCGCCCCCGGCGCCGCTGATCACGAGCTCGTCGCCCGGTCGTGCTCCGCGGGCCCACGGACCGGCGACCCCCTCGTCGCCGTGCACGACGAAGTCGATGACCACGCGTCGCCGCTCAGGATCGGACGAGCGGATCGTGTAGGTGCGGCGGGTCGGCAGCTTCTCGGGGCTCTCCGCGCGCAGCCGGGCGAGGTCGTACGGGGCGACGAGGTCGTGGGCGGGGTCGGCGAACAGGATCTTGACGTACTTGTCGGTGAAGACGTTGTCGGTGAAGTCGTCGTAGCCGTCGCCGCCCGCCGTCACGCGGATGAGGTCGGGGCTGAGCTCCTCGACCTCCTGCACGGTGAGGACGGCCTGGGCGGGGGTGCGGCGGGGCTCCGTCATTCCAGCTCCTGAGATCGCGGGCGGGGGCTTCTCCCAGTCTGCCCCTCCGCCGAGGGGTCGGGGGCGGAAGACGTCCTCCGTCCCGCTGCGCTGTCGGCGCTCGGCGGGGGATGCTGTCGGCGCGTCAGGCGACGCCGGTTGTGCCCAGCAGCGAACCGATGGCGAAGGTGGCCGCGAGGGCGAGTGCCCCGCCGAGGACCACGCGCACCGTCGGCCGCAGCACCGAGGTGCCGCCGATCCGGGCGCTGAGGTATCCGGTGAGGGCGAGCGCGAGCAGGACCACGGCGAAGGTGACGGGAACACGGAGTCCGGGCGGCGGCAGGAGGATCGCCAGCAGCGGAAGGAGGCCGCCGATCGTGAAGGCGAGGGCGGAGGCGCCGGCGGCCGCCCAAGGGCTCACGACGCTCTCCTCGGTGAGGCCGAGTTCGGCCTCCAGATGCGCGGTCACGACGTCGTGCTCGGTGAGCTCCTCCGCCACCGTGCGCGCCGTCTCCGGCGACAACCCCTTGGCGCGGTAGATGCCCGCCAGCTCCTCCAGCTCCGCCTCGGGATCGTCGGCGAGTTCGCGCCTCTCCTTCTGGATCAACGCCTTCTGACTGTCGCTCTGGCTGCTGACCGACACGTACTCCCCGAGGGCCATCGAGATCGCTCCGCCGACGAGCCCCGCCGCGCCGGCGGTGAGGAGGGGCGAGAAGTCGGTGGTGGCCCCGGCCACGCCGACCACGAGCGCCGCGACGGACACGATGCCGTCGTTGGCGCCGAGCACCCCCGCGCGCAGCCAGTTGAGGCGCCCGTTCAGGTCGCCGCCGTGAGGTTCATCCGCGTGCTGCGAGGCCAGCGCATCCCGATCCATGCTGCACAGCCAAGCACGAAGAGCGGGCGACGACCAGGGGCCGCGGGCACCTCAGACCGACGTGACCAGGATCGACACGGCGATGGCCGTGAAGGCCGCCGCGCACAACCGCGATCGCCTTGGGGCCGCCGCCGATGATGCAGAGGGTGGGAGTCGTCACGTACGTGCCTTCGCTGGGGGGTGTCCGGGACGACGGATCGCGTTCCCGGGCAGAGCGATATGGAGCGTAGGTGAGGCGTGGCGACGATATCCACCCTCGCCGCGAGGTATATCGATAGACCTTTTCGCGGCGTCTTTCCGGGCCTCGCGGGCGGCCCGCCTCCCGCGTCAGCGGATGCTGCGGCGCATCCGCAACGCGGCGAAGACGGTGACCACGGCCACGAGTGCGGCGAACACGAGCAGCACCGCCGTCTGCGGCACGACCGTCAACGCGGCGCCGATCGCGAGCACCGGCACGGCGAGACCGAGATACGCGATGAGGAAGATGCCGGCGAGCGTCTCACCGCGCTTGCCGGGCTCTGCGACCTCCGCCGCTGCGGCGAGCGCGTTCTTGAACAGAGCCCCGACCCCCGCGCCGGCCACGAGACCGCCGATGATGAACAGCGGCAGCGACGGGAGCACCGCGCCCAGCGCGACCAGCACCAGTCCCGCGCCGCTCGCCACCGCGGCGAAGAGGAGCTGGGTGCGCCGGGGAAGCCCCCCGAG
>DAMDKH010000312.1:0-2506 GCA_032099965.1 Microbacterium sp. | reverse complement strand
CAGCGCCGGCCCAGCGAGTCGGGCGGGGTGGGGCTGGTGCTGGGCGCCGGCAACATCACCGCGATCCCGGTGCTCGACGTGCTCGCCGAGCTGCTCGCCGCCAACCGCACCGTCCTGCTGAAGGTGAACCCCACACAGGACCCGCTCGTGCCCATCTACAAGCGCGCCCTCGCACCTCTCATCGAGCCGGGCTTCCTGCGCATCGTGCGCGGTGGCGCGGCGGTCGGCGCGTACCTCACGGGCCACGCCGGGATCGACCACGTGCACATCACCGGCTCGGCGGCGACGTTCGACGCGATCGTCTGGGGTCCGCGCACAGCCGGGGTGTCGCCCATCATCGTCGTGCCCGGCGCCTGGACCGAGGCCGACCTGCGGCACCAGGCCCAGCACATCGCCACCATGCGCCTGCAGAACAGCGGTCACAACTGCATCGCCGGCCAGGTGGTGATCCTCTCGTCGGACTGGGAGCAGGCCGAGGCGTTCCGCGCCGCCCTGCGCAGCGCCTATGCCGCCGCACCCGAACGCCCCACGTGGTACCCGGGGTCGCCCGGCCGTATGGCCGAGGCATCCGAGGCCTACCCCGACGCGCTCGTGCTCGGCGACCGTCTGCTGGTCGAGATCGGCGCCGACGACGACCCGGCTCGCCTGCAGAGCACCGAGTACTTCGCGCCGGTGCTGGGCGTGGTCACGGTGCCCGGCATGGGACAGGCGTTCCTCGATGCCGCGGTGGCGTACGCGAACGACCAGCTCCAGGGCACCCTCGGGGCCAACCTGCTCATCGACCCGGCGACCGAACGCGCCCTCGGCAGCGGCTTCGACCGCGCCGTGGCGAACCTGCATTACGGGTCGATCGCGATCAACAGCTGGACCGCCTTCGGCTTCATCACCCCGACGCTCACGTGGGGCGCGTTCCCCGGCAACACGATCGACGACGTCGGCAGCGGCATCGGGGTGGTGCACAACGCCCTGCTCCTCGACCGCGTCGAGCGATCCGTGCTGCGCGGCCCGTTCCGCCCCTTCCCCCGCTCGCTCCCGTGGCGGAACGGCGGAGGACGCCTCACCGTGCTGCCGACGCCGCCGTGGTTCGTCTCGTCGCGCACCGGGGCAGAGGTCAGCGAGGGCCTCACGCGCTTCCGTGCCAACGGCGGCGTCGGTCGGCTGCTGAAGACCCTGCTCGCCGCCCTCCGCGCCTGACGGCGCCGCAGGATCAGGGGGCGAGCTCGGCCTCGGACCGGGTGAAGGTCTCCGCGCACACGCCGAGTCCCTCGGTGTAGCCGAGGGCGAACCAGAACTTGCGCTGCTCGCTCGAACCGTGCGTCCAGCTCTCGGGGTTGCTCATTCCCGACATCTCCTGGATGTGGTCGTCACCGACCGCCGATGCCGCGTCGAGCGCATCATTCAGCTCGGCCTCGGTGGGCTTCACCAGATAGGGCTCGCCGTCGGCATCCGTCTGCTCGGTCATGCGGCCGATCCAGGCGCCGGCGTAGCAGTCGGCCTGCAGTTCGGTGCGCACCCCGTTGCTGCCCGGACCTGTGCCGTTGTTCGGGTACTGCTGCATGGTGCCGGTGATGTTCTGGATGTGGTGGCCCCACTCGTGCCCCACGATGTACAGCTGGGCGAGCCGACCGGCGGAGGCGCCGAACTGCTCCCGCATGAGGTCGAAGAACGTGGTGTCGACGTAGACGCCCTGGTCGGGCGGGCAGTAGAAGGGCCCGACCGCGTTCGACGCGGTGCCGCACTGCGTCGAGGCGGCGCCGTCGACGACGGTGAAGGAGGGGGCGACGTAGCCGTCGACGTTCTCGCTCCAGAAGGCGTCGAGGGCGAGCTGCGCGCCCGCCATGCGGCAGTCGACGTCGTCGTTCGCGTCCTGCCCGGTGTCGCAGTTCTCGATGACCGAGCTCTCGGAGGAGCCGGGGTCGCCGCCGGGCGCCCCGCCCCCGAACAGCCCGGAGAGGTCGATGCCGAGCAGCGGCCCGGCGATGAGGGCGAGGAGTCCGAGCACGCCGACGCCCGCTCCCCCGGCGATGGCGGTGTTGCGTCCGCGACGGCGCACGGTGCTGTTCGAGAGGTCGGCGTCGGGATTGAACGTCATGGATCGAGGGTACTCCCGGGCGCACGCGGTCGTAGGCTCGGGGTATGACCACCACCATCACCCTCACGGGAGCCGGCGGCCAGATCGGCTACGCCCTGCTGTTCCGCATCGCGGCCGGGGACATGCTCGGTCCGGACGAGAAGGTGCGGCTGCGCCTGCTCGAGATCCCCCAGGGTCTGGGCGCGGCCGAGGGGGCGGCGCTCGAACTGCAGGACGGCGCTTTCGCATTGCTCGAGCACGTCGAGGTGACCGACGATCCCGCGGTGGCGTTCGACGGCGCCGACCACGCCCTGCTGGTGGGGGCGCGCCCCCGCGGCCCTGGCATGGAGCGGGGCGACCTGCTCGCCGCGAACGGCGGCATCTTCGGCCCGCAGGGCGCCGCGATCGCGGCGAACGCCTCGGCCGACGTGCGGG
>DAMDKH010000311.1:530-2523 GCA_032099965.1 Microbacterium sp. | reverse complement strand
CGTGACCGAGCAGCGCCGGGCCCCACGACGCCACGAGGTCGACGTAGGTGGTGCCGGCGGCATCCGTGACCGTCGCGCCCTGCGCCGAGGCGAGGAACCGCGGCGTGCCGCCCACCGAACCGTAGGCGCGCACCGGCGAGTTCACGCCGCCGGGGATCACCGCACGGGCGGCGGTGAACAGGTCATCGTTGCGATCGGACATGGGGGTTCCTCTCGAAGGGCGCGGCGAGCTGATCAGTCGCGCAGCCAGCGGGCGACATCCGTCGCCCAGTACGTGAGCACGGCGTCGGCTCCTGCCCGCCGGATCGACAGCAGCGACTCGAGGACGGCCGCGCGGCGGTCGATCCAGCCGTTCGCGGCGGCGGCCTCGATCATCGCGTACTCACCGGACACCTGGTACGCCCACACGGGGACGTGCACGGTGTCACGCACCTCGCGCAGCACGTCGAGGAACGCCATCGCGGGCTTGACCATGACGATGTCGGCGCCCTCGGCCTCGTCGACGACCGCCTCGCGCACGCCTTCGCGCCGGTTGCCGGGGTCGAGCTGGTAGGTGCGGCGATCGCCGGTCAGCTGCGAGTCGACCGCCTCACGGAAGGGGCCGTAGAACGCGCTCGCGTACTTGGCGGCGTACCCGAGGAGCAGCGTGTCGGGGAAGCCCTCGGCATCGAGCGCGGCGCGGATCGTGGCGACCTGGCCGTCCATCATGCCGGAGAGCCCGAGGAGCTGCGATCCCGCCCTGGCCTGGGCCAGCGCCATGGAGGCGTAGCGCACGAGAGTGGCGTCGTTGTCGACCGAACCGTCGGCGGCGAGCACGCCGCAGTGACCGTGGTCGGTGAACTCGTCGAGGCACAGATCGGTCTGCACCACGAGGGCGTCGCCGACCTCGGCCGCGAGGGCCTCCGTCGCGACGTTGAGGATGCCGTCCGGCGCGTCGGCGCCCGATCCCTGCGCGTCGCGCACGGCCGGCACACCGAAGAGCATCACGCCACCGACCCCCGCCTCAGCGGCCTCGACCGCGGTGCGACGGAGCGAGTCGAGGGAGTGCTGGCGGACGCCCGGCATCGAGCCGATCTCGACGGATTCCGTCAGCCCCTCGCGCACGAAAAGCGGCAGCACCAGCTGCTGCGGCAGCAGCGTCGTCTCGCGCACGAGTCGCCGCACGGACGGGGACTGACGAAGGCGACGGAGCCGCACCTCGGGAAAGCTCACGGTGCCACCTCGTCGGACGCGTGCGGAAGGGGGAAGAGCGAGACCGCCTCGATGAGCGCGTCGACCGTCTGGCGGTCGGCGACCACCGACACCGGAAGCCCGGCCTTGCGGGCGTCGTTGGCGGTGCGCGGCCCGATGGCGGCGAGGATCGTGTCGTCGGGGATCACGGGGAACTGCTCGCGCACCTGCTCGGCGACCGAGCCGCTGGTGATGAGGATCGCGTTGATGCGCCCGTTCTCGACGTCGCGACGGATGCGCTCGGTCACCGGCACGCCCACCGTGCGGTAGGCCACCACGCTGTGCACGTCGTGCCCCGCGTCGGTCAGCATGACGCTGAGCACCGGCTTGGCGATCTCGCTGCGCAGGGCGAGGATGCGGCGCGGCTCGGTCTCGAGCGCGATCATCTGCTGCGCCATCCCGGCGGCGGAGTTGTCCTGGGCGGGTACGAGCGCCACGTCGTAGCCCACGGCCTGCAGAGCGGCCGCGGTGGTCTCACCGACCGCGGCGATGCGCGTCGACGAGGGCACGACGGCGCGGTGCGCGAACATGACGTCGACCGTCGTCGCGCTGGTGACGGTGAGCCAGTCGAAGACCCCGTCGGCCAACTCCGCGAGGGCGGCGTCGAGGGCCGCCTGGTCGGTGGTGGGGGCGAAGTTGATCAGCGGCGCGACGACGGGCACGGCGCCCTGCGCGCGCAGGCTCGCGGCGACGCCGTCGCCCCACGGGCCTCCGCGGGGCACGAGGATGCGCCAGCCGTCGAGCGGCTTGAGTTTCGATTCGG
>DAMDKH010000311.1:0-319 GCA_032099965.1 Microbacterium sp. | reverse complement strand
CGCGGCCATCGGCGCCTGGCATCCGGCGTCGAGCCCCTCGAGCACACCGCGCTCGACGCTGACGGCGATGCGGGTGGTCTCGTGGTCGAGTCTCGCCAGCGCCTCGCGCAGCTCCGCCGGAGCATCCGTGCGGGTCTCGATGGCGAGGGCGCCCTGTCCCGGTGCCGTGGGCCACTCGGCGAGACCGAGCTCCTCACGCCGCAGCGGGCTGTCGGTGCCCAGACGCGAGAGACCGGCGGCCGCGAGGATCACCGCGTCGAGCTCGCCCGAGGCGACACGCGCCAGACGCGAGTCGACGTTGCCGCGGAGATCGACGACC
>DAMDKH010000310.1:2269-2531 GCA_032099965.1 Microbacterium sp. | reverse complement strand
GCCGGACTCCCGCCGCGCGGCGCCGCTGACCACGAGCGACCGGTCGCCGAGCGCTTCGCCGCCTGGCGCCGACGCACCGCCGAGAGCGTGCGGCGCAGTCCCTTCGGGGCCTGGCTGCTCGACCTCGCCATCACCCTCCGCCCGGTGTGGTGGGTGCTCCGCGGCTACGGGCTCTTCGTCGTTCTGCGGTTCTTCATCGCCCCGGGCGCGAACTCGGCGCACGGGATGGCGCCCGACTCGGTTCTGGAGTGGCTCCTCATCC
>DAMDKH010000310.1:0-2259 GCA_032099965.1 Microbacterium sp. | reverse complement strand
GGTCAGCGTGCAGTGGGGCCGAGGCCTCTGGCTGCCGCGCAACCCGCTGCGGCACATCCGCACCGTCTTCAGCGTCGTGGCCGGGCTCGCGCTCCTCATCGCGCTGCCGTCGCTGCTGACCCCTCGCGTGGAGTACGTCTACGACGAGTACCCGAACGACTCCGGCCTGCTGCTCGACGGCGTGCAGGTGGGCAACATCTTCGCCTACGACGCCGACGGCCAGCCCCTCAAACAGGTGCAGCTGTACACCGACAAGGGCACCCCGCTGAACCTCTACGGCGAGAACGGGTGGTACAGCTCCGGCGCCGCCGACGACACCGCCCCCTACGGGGTCAAGCCCGACGGGACGATCGTCACGATCCCCGGCGAGGACTTCCGTGGTCGTCCGCTGTGGAACGTGTATCCGCTCGACGAGGCCGAGGTCGACGAGATGACCCTCGAGCCCCGCCGGTCGACGGCCGAGCGACCGCTCCCCCCGTTCCTCCGCGCTCCGGGCATCGGCCAGGCCTCGCCGTCGCCGACTCCCGGGGCCACGACCGCGCCCGACGCGACACCGACCCCCGGTGAGGCACCCGCCCCGGTCGAGACGCCCGCACCCTGATGATCGGGCGCGAACGGATCGTCTCGATCGACCTCACCCATCTGGTGCGAGCCGCCCTCGACGGCGCAGCTGCGTCGGACGAGACCTCGCCCGGCCACGCCTTCCTCGAGTCGCCGGAGAATCCGGAGGTCTCGCGGGACTCCGGATGAGGGCGGATCAGTCGCGGGCGGCCCACCAGTCGCGGAGCCGCTGCTCGGCCACCTCGGGCCCGAGCACGCCCTCGTCGAGGCGCAGGTCGAGCAGGAAGCGGTAGGCCTCCCCCACTTCCCGGCCGGGACGGATGCCGAGCACCTCCTGGATGCGGTTGCCGTCGAGCTCCGGACGCATGGCGTCGAGTTCCTCCTGCTCGGCGAGCGCGGCGATCCGGGCCTCGATGTCGTCGTACGCGGAGGCGAGGCGCCCAGCCTTGCGCTTGTTCCTGGTCGTCACGTCGGCGCGCGTGAGGATGTGCAGGCGCTCGAGCAGATCGCCCGCGTCGCGCACGTAGCGTCGCACGGCCGCATCGGTCCACGCGCCCTCCGCGTACCCGAAGAACCGCAGGTGCAGCTCGATCAGCGTGACCACGGCATCCGTGGTGGCCGTGTCGAAGCGCAGGGCCTGCAGCCGCTTGCGCGCCAGCCGCCCGCCCACGATGTCGTGGTGGTGGAAGGTGACCGCACCCCCCGGTTCGAGCTTGCGGGTGCGGGGCTTGCCGATGTCGTGCAGCAGCGCGGCGAGCCGCAGCGGCACGTCGGGGGCGGCATCCGGAGTGCGCGAGCGCTCCAGGGCGATCGCCTGGCGCAGCACCGTCAACGAGTGCTCGTAGACGTCCTTGTGGTGGTGGTGCTCGTCGACCTCGAGCTTGAGTGCGCTCACCTCCGGCAGGAACTCGTCGATCAGGCCGGTGTCGACGAGCGCCCGGATACCGCGCACCGGGTCGTCGGTCTGCAGGAGGCGCACGATCTCCGATTGGATGCGCTCGGGGCTGACGATGCTCAGCGTGCCCCGAAGGCGCGCCATCGCCTCGGCGGTGGCCTCGTCGATGGTGAAGCCCAGTTGGGCGCTGAACCGGGCGGCCCGGAGCATGCGCAGCGGGTCGTCGCCGAACGAGACATCGGGATCGGTGGGGGTGCGCAGCACGCCCGAGACGAGGTCTTCGACGCCGCCGGTCGGGTCGACGAGCTTCACCGCCGGCACCTGCAGCGCCATCGCGTTGACGGTGAAGTCGCGGCGCACCAGGTCGGCGTCGATCGTGTCGCCGAACTCGACGGCGGGCTTGCGCGTCACGCCGTCGTAGCTGTCTGCGCGGTATGTGGTGATCTCGACCTGCTCCCGCTGCACCCGCGCACCGATGGTACCGAAGGCGCGGCCGATGTCCCACTGCGCGGTCGAGATGGGCGTGACGATGCGCAGGATGTCGTCGGGCAGGGCGTTCGTGGTGAAGTCGAGGTCGTGCGTCTCGCGGCCGAGCAGCGCGTCGCGCACCGGTCCCCCGACGACGGCGAGGTCGAAGCCGGCGTCGGCGAAGGCGTCCGCGAGGGTGCGGACGACCGGATTCTCGGCGAGCGCGCCCAGTCGCGCGAGGCCTTCGGCCATGTTGAGCATGATTTCCAGCGTAGTCGGGCGGCAGGAGGATGCCCGGGCGGCGGCACCCCCGCTCGCGGACGGCGCCCCCGCGA
>DAMDKH010000309.1:0-2541 GCA_032099965.1 Microbacterium sp. | reverse complement strand
CCAGCACGGCCGACTTCGCGCGCAACCGCCTGACGCACTCGCTCGAGGTCGCCCAGGTCGGTCGCGAGCTCGCCTCGGCGCTCGGCGTGGCCGCCGACGTCGTCGACACGGCCTGCCTGAGCCATGACCTCGGGCATCCGCCGTTCGGGCACAACGGCGAGCGCGCCCTGAACGAGTGGGCGGAGGACATCGGCGGCTTCGAGGGCAACGCGCAGTCCCTGCGCATCCTCACCCGTCTCGAGGCCAAGGTGCTCGACGGGAGCGGCGCATCCGTCGGTCTGAACCTCACGCGTGCCAGTCTCGACGCGACCTGCAAGTACCCCTGGACCGTCGACAGCCCGGTGCCCGACCCGGGAGGACGCCTGAAGTTCGGGGTCTACCCGGAGGACGAGGCCGTCTTCCGGTGGATGCGCGAGGGGGCTCCCGGCCGTCTGCGCTGCATCGAGGCCGAGATCATGGATCTCTCCGACGACATCGGGTACTCGGTGCACGACTTCGAGGACGCGATCGTCAACGGGTACGTCGACGTGGCGCAGCTCGCCGACCCGGCGCAACACGATGCGCTCGTCGGACGCATCCAGCAGTGGGTGGGGTACGACTTCACCCGCGAGGAGCTGGCCGACGCCCTGTACCGGCTCTCCACGCAGTCGATGTGGCTGTCGTCGTTCGACCGCAGTCGCCAGGCCCTCGCTCGGCTCAAGAACCTCACGAGCGATCTGATCGGCAGATTCGCCCGGGCCGCCGTCTCGGCGACGCGCGAGGCGTACGGCACCCGGGCGCTCGTGCGTTACAACGCGCACGTCGTGGTGCCCCGGGTCGTCGAGGTCGAGATCGCGGTGCTCAAGGGCATCATGGGGCAGGCGATCGTGACGATCGACGCGCGCAAGGGCGTCTACAAGGAACAGCGTCGGGTGCTCACCCGTCTGGCCGACGCCCTGTGGCAGACCGACACCCTCTGGTCGTCGGGCGCCGATGTGCTGGAGCCGGCGTTCGCCGCCGACTTCCGGGCCGCGGAGAGCGACGAGGCCCGCGCCCGGGTGATCGTCGACCAGATCGCGAGTCTGACGGATCAGAGCGCGATCGACTGGCACAACCGGCTCGTCGGCGAGATCGATCCGGCCGAGGTCGGCATCTGGACGCCACGGCACGCGCGCCCCGGTGCACGTCCCTCTGCCGAGAGGCGGCCCGTCGCCGAAGGGGTGGGCTGATGCCGCGCATCCGCCAGGCCGACGTCGACGAGGTCAAGGCGCGCACCAACATCGCCGACATCGTGGGCGAGCGCGTGGCGCTGAAGTCGGCGGGGGTGGGGTCGCTCAAGGGTCTCTGCCCGTTCCACGACGAGAAGAGCCCCAGTTTCCACGTGCGTCCGCAGGTGGGCTACTACCACTGCTTCGGATGCGGCGAGTCCGGCGACGTGTACTCGTTCCTGCGCGAGATGGACCACGTCAGCTTCACCGAGGCGGTCGAACGGCTCGCGGGTCGACTCGGTTACGCGCTGCACTACGAAGACGGGGGAGCCGCTCCCGAGACCAGCGGGCGCAGCCGTCTGTACGCGGCGAACACCGCGGCCGCCGAGTTCTTCCGGTCGCAGCTGCTGTCACCGGATGCCGAGGCCGCCCGACGCTTCCTCGGCGAGCGCGGCTTCGACGCCGGAGCAGCCGCGCACTTCGGTGTCGGCTTCGCCCCGCGGGGGTGGGACGGGATGCTCAAGGCCCTGACCGCCCAGGGCTTCACCCGCGATGAGCTCAGCACCGCCGGGCTGGTCTCGACCGGACAGCGGGGCGTGTACGACCGCTTCCGCGGGCGCCTCGTGTGGCCGATCCGCGACGTGTCGGGGCAGACGATCGGCTTCGGTGCGCGCAAGCTCTTCGACGACGACCAGGGGCCCAAGTACCTCAACACCCCCGAGACGCCGATCTACAAGAAGGCCCAGGTGCTGTACGGCCTCGACCTCGCCAAGCGCGACATCTCCCGCGGTGACCCCCGCCGCGTCGTCGTGGTCGAGGGGTACACCGACGTCATGGCCTGTCATCTGGCGGGGCTCACCACCGCGGTCGCCACCTGCGGTACGGCCTTCGGCGCCGACCACATCAAGGTGCTCCGCCGCGTCATGGGCGACGACAACGCCGCCGGCGAGGTGGTCTTCACCTTCGACGGCGACGAGGCGGGGCAGAAGGCCGCGCTGCGCGCCTTCACCGAGGACGACCGGTTCAACGCGCAGACCTTCGTCGCCGTCGCCCCGGACGGCCTCGATCCGTGCGATCTCCGACTGCAGCGCGGGGATGCCGCGGTCCGCGGACTCATGGACACGAAGATGCCGATGTTCGAGTTCGCGATCGATCGCAAGCTCGCCGGCTTCGACCTCTCGACGGTGGAAGGACGCGTCGGCGCCCTGCGGGCCGCGTCGCCGATCGTCGCCGAGATCCGCGACCGTCTGCTGCGTCCGGGCTACGAGCGCGTGCTCGCTCGGCGGCTCGGCATGGACCCGACCGAGGTGCACACCGAGGTGGAGCGCTCGGCGCGCGGCGGCGCCTCCCGTCC
>DAMDKH010000308.1:0-2543 GCA_032099965.1 Microbacterium sp. | reverse complement strand
AGGGGACGGAGCGCGTCGATCGCGTCGCGCGTCCACGACAGGGCGAGATCGAGGGTCTGCTGCGTCGCCGCGTGGTCGCGCAGTTCGGCGAGGGCGTCGTCGAGGATGGCGGGATCGGCGCCGTCGGCGATCCGGGCCGCACCGTCGTCGATCCGCGCGGCGAGGTCGGTCGTGTCGGCCGCCTTGCCCGCCTTCAGCAGCAGGTAGGGCATGGTCGGCACTCCCGCACGCAGGTCGGTGCCGGGCACCTTGCCGGTGTCCTCCGGCTTCGACGACAGGTCGATCACGTCGTCGAGCAGCTGGAAGGCCACGCCGATCTTCTCGCCGTACGTGCGCAGCGGCTCCTCGTACTGCGACGGGGCGTTCGAGAAGATGACACCGCCCTGCGTCGCGGCGGCGATCAGCGAACCCGTCTTGTCGGCGAGCACCTGGATGTAGAAGTCGATCGGATCGTCATCGGGCTGGGCACCGAGAGTCTCGTGCATCTGGCCGAGGACGAGGCGCTCGAACGTGTCGGCCTGCAGGCGGATCGCCCGCTCACCGAGACGCGACATCAGCTGGCTGGCCCGGGAGAAGAGGATGTCGCCGGTGAGGATGGCGATGTTGTTGCCCCACACCGTCTGCGCGGCGGGCACCCCGCGCCGGCGGTCGGCGCCGTCCATGACGTCGTCGTGGTACAGCGACCCGAGGTGGGTGATCTCGAGCGCCTTGGCGACATCGATCACCTCGGGGGTGTTGCCGTCGCCGAGCTGGGCGGCGAGCAGCGTGAGCACCGGGCGGATGCGCTTGCCCCCCGCCTCGTAGAGGTAGCGGCTCGCGGCGTCGGCGAGCGGGTCGGCGATGCGCACGTCGTCGGCGAGCCCGGTCTCGACGAGTTCGAGGCCGTCCTCGATGGCGCGCGCGACACGGCGGGCGGCAGGACCGACGAAGACGCGGTCGCTGAAACCGAGTCGGCTCGCCAGTCGCGAACCCGGGGCAACGGGGCTCGAAGTCACGGGATCAGCCTACCGGTCTCCGCCGACGCCGGTCTGACGCATCAGGCGGGCTTGCGTGCGCGGTGGAGGGCGACGATACCGAACGTGAGGTTGCGGTACGCGACATCCGTCCATCCGGCGTCGCGGATCCACGCGGCGAGACGCTTCTGGTCGGGCCAGGCCTTGATCGACTCGTTCAGGTAGTCGTACGCCTCGCCGTTGGTGCCCGCGACGCGCGCGACCCGCGGGAGCACCCGGTCGTTGTAGAAGCGGTACGCCCCGCGGAACAGGCCGCCGGGAGGGGTCGAGAACTCGTTGATGACGAGGCGTCCGCCGGGCTTGGTGACCCGCAGCAGCTCGCGCAGCGCCTTCTTCGGGTCGTTCACGTTGCGCAGCGCGTACGACATGGTGACCGCGTCGAACTCGTCGTCGGCGAACGGGAGATCGGTGGCGTCGGCCTGCACGAACGACAGATTGCGCATCGCGCCGTGACGACGCTGCCCCTCGGCGAGCATCCCCGGCGAGAAGTCGGCGGCGATCACCTGGGCGCCGCTGCGGGCGAGGGAGGCAGACGACGACGCCGTGCCGGCGCCGAGATCGAGGATGCGCTCCCCCGGCTTCGGCGCCACCGCGCGCGTCGTCGCCGCACGCCACAGCACGTCGTTGCCGAACGTCATGGCCGTGTTCGTGCGGTCGTAGCCGGCCGCCACCTGGTCGAACATGCCGCTCACGCGGGCGGGATCCTTGCCGAGGTCGGCGCGGTTGGGCTCGCGGGGCTCGTTCGGGGTCACGCTTTCAGTGTAGGCGGCTGGTGCCCGCGTCGAGCCCGAGCGCCTCCAGCCGATCGAGCCAGGCATCCCCCGTCGCGTCGTCGAACGGCGCGACCCGGGTGCGCACCCGCTCCTCGAGGACGAGGGTGAGGGCCTCCAGCCGGGTCATCACGTCGGCGGGGTAGCCGAAGAGCACGCTGTGGTCCGCCCACTCGTCGCGGTCGTCGACCCACGTGCCCCGCTCCCCCTCGACCCGCACGACGTCGAGATCCATGTCGATGCCGGTGGCGAGCAGGGGGTCGTCGGTCCACCGAACGTCCCAGCCGAGGTCGACGTAGATGCGCATGCCCTTCGGATGCCCGCGATTCACCGTGAGCGCGAAGTCGCCCTCCGTCGGGATGAGCGTGACGTTGGCGTTCTCGGCCGGATAGTCGCGCCCCGGACGATGGCTGCGCCACGCCACGGGCTGCCCGACCCAGTCGCCCCACGTGTCGGCGCCGAGGTAGACGCACTCGTGGCGCCAGTGCGGCGAATCGTCCCACTTGCGCCACTGGACGATCATGGGCGTGCCGGGGGCGGGACGGGCGGTGCTCATCCGCACAGCCTAGGCGTCGAGCGTCCGCCCGGAGATTAGGCTGGGGACGTGAGCAGCGCGCTGGTCGTGGAGACCCGGGAGATCGACCCCCTCGAAGACATGCTGGCGGCCGCCTCCCCCTCCCGCCCCCTCGCCTGGCTGCGCCGCGGCGACGGCATCGTGGCGGTCGGCGCCCCCCTGCGCGAGCTCCGGGCATCCGCAGGC
>DAMDKH010000307.1:0-2554 GCA_032099965.1 Microbacterium sp. | reverse complement strand
GGGGACGGCTGCGGGCGCGGGCAGGGAGCCCACGCGCAGCGCCTCGACGGCGAATCCGTCCGCGAACCACCACACCGGACGCCGTCCGTCGACCGCGAGCGACGCCGGGGCCGTGACGAAGCCCTCGTTGTTGATGTCGGGCATCCCCGCCGGGCGGGCGAAGGGCGCGATGGCGGGAGTCGCCGTCCCGTCGAGGGTGATCTGCGCCGAGCGTCCCGCGCATCCGTCGTCGCAGACGGCCCAGATCGCTCCGAGGACGCTGTCGTAGTCGAGCGCCATCACCCCGGGCAGGCCGGGAGCGATCTCGGAGATCAGGGTCGCGCCGCCGTCGTCGCGCAACGCGAAGGCGTAGACGTGCCCGGTGTCCTCGACCGCGACGAGGAAGAGGCCGTCGCCGTGGCCCGGGTGATCCGCCGGGTCGTACGGGCGCCCCGCTCGGTCGTCGAAGAGGAGTCCGGCGAGCGCCGTGTCGGGCACCCACTGCACGGCCTCCATCCCGAGGTTGGCACCGACCGCGGGGAGGAGGGCCGTCAGATCCCACTCCCGGTCGGCGATCAGGTCGCCGGCGGCGGCGTCGGGGTCGACCCGCAGCACCACGTTCTGGTTGACGCCCTTGGCGTTGTTGTCCCGCTCGGAGGCGACGTACACCCGACCGGCGCCGTCGACGGTGATGCCCTCGGTGTCGGGGCCCGCCGCTGCCGGATCGGCGGCATCCTTCGCGAATCGCACGCGCTTGCCCGTCTCCCACCCGTCGGCCTTCGCGACCGAGCCGTCGGCCCGCGCGTCGAGCTTCCAGATGCGCCCCTCGCCGTTGTCCAGGGCCCAGATCACGGCGCCGTCGGCGGTCTCCTGGATGTCGAGCCCCGAGCTGTCCTCGAGGAACATCGGCGCGTCGTCGACCACCCGCACCTCGGCGGATCCCGGCCAGGGCGACACGGAGACCTCCCCGGCGCAGACGTTCGCCCCGCCCTTCGTCGATTCCGCGGTCGCCGCGAACGCACCGGTCGCATCGGGGCAGCGTCCCCACGTGGGCGAGGCATGCCCGGCCCCCCACACGGCCTCGTCGACGAGTTGATCTCCCTCGAACAGGCGCACCCGGTCACCGTCGCCGAGGCCGAAGCCCAGGGCGGCCCGGTCGACCACGACATACCCGCCGGCCGGGATGACGGTGCCCGCGGGGATCACGGAGGAGTGCGCGTCGTCGTCGTCCTTCAGCACCAGGCCGGAGACGTCGAGGGCCTCGGAGGTCGGGTTCAGGAGCTCCACCCAGTCGTCGGGAGAGCCGCCGTCGGACTCGACCTCGTTGATGCGAACCGGGGTGCCGCAGGCGTTCGCCGAGCCCCGCGTGGCGACGGGGGCGTCCACGAAGTCGCCGGTGCCGTCGGGGCAGCGGGCGAGCACACCGTCGGCGTGCGCGGGATAGACGTGTTCGTCGACGGTCGTGCCGTCCGCGTCGCGCAGCGTCACGGTGTCGCCGTTGCCGAGGCCGAACACGAAGTGGGTGTTCTGGTCGAACACGAAGCGCTCCCCCGGTGCGACGACCGTCCCCTCCGCGAGCGGGGTGGTCTGATCCGCATGCCCGAGCGGGTCGTCGTCCATGACCGACCATCCGGAGAGGTCCACGGGCGTGCTGCCGGTGTTCACGACCTCGATCCAGTCGGTCGCGTCGCCGTTCGACTCGATCTCGTTGATGGCGACGTCGGGGAGCACGCACGTGTTGGCGGCACCCGGGGTCGCGAACGCCAGACCGAAGTCCCCCGCCCCATCCGGGCAGCGCGCGAACGTCGCCGCGGCCGTGTCCCCGTCGATCGACGCGTGCGCCGACCACGGGAGGGTGTCGTCGATGAGGGTGCCTGCGGTGTCGTAGAGCCGGATGCGGTCGGTGCTGCCGATGCCGATCGGGTCGCGGAACGGTGTCGGGATGCCGTCGACCAGGCCGATCGTGCCCTCGTCGACGACGAGGTACGCGCCGGCCGCGATCTCGGTGCCGGCGGCGAACCGCCAGCGGTGGTCGTCGGAGTTGTCGCGGATCTCGTATCCGGAGACGTCCAGTGCCTCGGTGCCCGGGTTGTGGAACTCCACCCAATCGGCCGGCTGCGAATCGACCTCGTTGATGCGGAGCGATCCCGCCACCGGCGCGACGGAGCAGTCGTTCGCGGTGCCCGGCGTGACGGCGGTCGCGGGCGTCCAGGGTCCGGTGCCGTCGGGGCAGCGCGCCCAGACGCCGAGGGGAGCCGTGTTCGCGTACGCGTAGGAATCCACCACCGCACCCGTCGGGTCGAACAGCGCGACCTCATCGCCCTTACCGAGTCCGAACGGGAAGTCCACGTCCTTCACGAGCACGACGTACTCGCCCGCGTCGAGCACCGTGCCCGCGGGTGCCGCCCCCGTGCTGTCGCGCTTCTCGTCGGCGACCGTCCACCCCGTGAGGTCGACGCTCTCGGCGCCCGCGTTGACGATCTCGATGCGGTCGGTGAGGCCGGTGGCGGCGTCGTCGTAGACGATCTCGTTGAGCACGAGCCCGGGCCCGGCCGCAGCGGGGGCCACGGGCACG
>DAMDKH010000306.1:0-2575 GCA_032099965.1 Microbacterium sp. | reverse complement strand
TGCCCGGAGTGCTCGGCGCTGGCGCTGCCGAAACCCGTGATCCTGGGCGAGGCGCGGGCGATCCCGTCGAAACCGAAACGCGTCGCACCGCCGCTGTGCACCCGGACCCCCGATCTGGCGACCGGCACCCCCTTCACCAGCGTCTGCGCCCCGAAGCCGGCCTCCGCGGCGGAGGCGCGCCTGCGCGCCGAGCTCACCGAGCGCCTGGTCTTCACGCCCGACCTCAACGCCGTGAAGGTCGCCCGGCCGTTCTTCCGTCACACCGAGGTCTGGCCCGACATCCTCCTCCCCGAGCTGCGCGTCGCCATCGAGTACGACACGCTCGGTCGACACGGGCTGGAGCACGTCGGCAAGCGGGAGCACGCGGACCGCCGCAAGGACCGCGCCCTCCGCGGCGCCGGCTGGGAGGTGGTGCGGATCCGCACCGGCACCCTCGAACCGCTCGGTCCCTACGACCTGCAGCTTCGCTCGGTCGGCGTGAAGGGTGTCTCTCAGCTGCTCGACCGGCTCCGCGACATCCGCGGCGCCCTCCTGGTCGACGCGTACCTCCGGTGACCCGCGACGGAAGGCCCCCGATCCGACGGCAGCCCCGCGACGCTAGGCCCCCGATCCGACGGAGATCTCACGAACCGAAGGACGAATCCAAGGGATCGCTCCTTCGTTGCGGGTGATCTCCTTCGGAGCGGGCGACGAAGCGGAAAGGCGCCGCGTGAGGGTCAGCCCCCGATCCGACGGAGATCTCACGAACCGAAGGACGAATCCAAGGGATCGCTCCTTCGTTGCGGGTGATCTCCTTCGGAGCGGGCGACGAAGCGGAAGGGCGCCGCGTTGACGGTCAGCCTCCGACGAAGCCCTCGGTGACGATCTCGTACCCCGCGGCCTCGCAGGCCTCACGAAGATCCGTGCCGGCGGCATTCCACGCGTCCGAGCCGATCGTCGACGTCGCGCCCCCGTCGAAACCGACCGGGGGAGAAGCCTTCTTCATCGCCGTCAGCGCGTCGGAGATGTCCCCCTCCCCCGACGCGGGCACGCGGTCGAGCACACGGGTGGCGAGACCGTACCATCCCGTGCGCTCCTGATCGCTCATGCGCTGCTCGTGCACCGCGGCCTCGACGTTGTGCAGGATGGTCTGGATATCGCCGAATCCCGCGCACGACTCCTCGTCGATGGCCGCCGCGTCCGGCGCCGTCGAGGCCTCCGCCGTCGCGGCCGTCTCGGTCGCCGCGGGGGCCGAGGAGGAGTCTGCGCATCCGGAGGCGAGGAGGACGAGCAGTGCGGTGGCCCCGAGCGCGGGGAGGGCGAGGGATCGACGGTTCACAGTCATGGAACGACACGGTACTCCCGCGGCACCCGCCGTGGCGGAAGTTATCCACAGGTGCCCCAGGCTCCTCCCCCCGGCGCCCGGCAGGCCCGCGTCATCCGTGCGGTGGCGACCCCTCCGCCTCCGCGTGAGCGCCCGTCGGCGCTGCCTGCTCGTGCCGCGCGACCTCGTAGGTGATGCGCACGAGGCCGTCGTCGGTCGCGTGCGCCCCGCGCACCGTGAGCAGCACGTCGGCGTCGAGCGCACCGAACAGCGGCCGACCCGAACCCAACAGCACCGGTGCGAGGGAGATCGTGATCTCGTCGATCAGGTCGGCCCGCAGGAACGACTGGATCGTGCACCCGCCGTCGATGTACACCTCGCGGGCGCCCTGCGCCTCGAGCATCCGTGTCGCGTCGTCGACCGACGCCGCCGTGCGGATCCGCGGGTCGTCGAGGTCGGTGCGGGTGGTGAGCACGATCACGGTCCTGCCGTCGAACGGCCACGCGTCGAAGCCGAGGACCGACTCGTAGGTCGAGCGTCCCATCACGATGGTGTCGATGCTCGGATAGAAGGTCTCCCACTCCCGCGCGGGCCGCTCGGGATGGGTGCCGACGTCGTGGGAACGCACGGGCGGATCGGTGAGCCAGTCGAGCGTGCCGTCGTCGCGGGCGATGCGTCCGTCCACGCTGATGCCGATGAAGACGCGTCCGCGCCACGGTCGAGGGGTCATCGATGGATCTCCAGGAATCGGTCGAGGGTGTGCAGGGAGGAAGCGGGGCCGAGGTTCACCGCGGAACGGAAGAGGGAGCCGTGGAGGGCGTCCAGCAGCAGGAGCCCCGCAGCGTCGGCGTCTCCGAGACGCGGCAGGCGCAGGGCCGACAGCATCCCGGCCAGCAGCGCGGCCTGCCGGCGCCACCCGTCGGCGAGCAGGGCGGCCAGCTCGGGGTCGTCGAACTCGCCCACCACCTCCGACAGCGCGAACACCGCGCCGGCGGCCGAGTCGGCACCGAACTCGCGCCCGACGTACGCGCGCAGCTCGCGTTCGGCCTCCGCGGCGGAGGCGGGGATCTCGGTGGGGATCAGCGCGATCCACCGCCGTGTCAGTGCGCGCAGCAGCCCGCTCTTCGAGCCGAAGCGACGGATGAGCGCCGCCGGTCCGATGCCGGCGGCCGGCGCGACGTCGGCGAGGGTCCAGGGGGTGAGGTCGGTGCGCTCCTCGAGCGCGACGACGACGCGCGCGAGGAGCTGCTCGTCGTCGGAACGTCGTGGTCG
>DAMDKH010000305.1:0-2579 GCA_032099965.1 Microbacterium sp. | reverse complement strand
CGTCCGGCGCGGCGTCCGGCGCGGCGTCCGGCGCGGCGTCCGGCGCGGCGGCACGATGCGCGTTTCGCACGATCGGGCATCCAACTGGTAGAGTTGACTCTTGGCTTGCGTGTGGGTTCTTCCCTCACGACCGCCGTGCAGCAGCCCTCTTCTGCTGCCGGCACTCCGAATAACTCCTGTACAGAAAGCGTCCACACGTGGCAAACATCAAGTCGCAGATCAAGCGCAACAAGACCAACGAGAAGGCTCACGAGCGTAACAAGGCCGTGAAGAGCGAGCTGAAGACCCTCGTCCGCCAGACCCGCGCAGCCGTCGCCGCCGGTGACAAGACCGCTGCGGAGGCGACGCTGAAGAAGGCCGCCGTCAAGCTCGACAAGGCCGTCAGCAAGGGTGTCCTGCACAAGAACCAGGCGTCGAACCGCAAGTCGGCCATCGCCAAGCAGGTCGCCTCGCTCTGAGCATCGACTGTCGACAGGCCCGTCCCGATCTCGGGGCGGGCCTTCGTCGTTCCCGGCGACGACGCGGTCAGGCGTCGATGCGGTCAGGCGCCGAACGGGTGGCGGGTGGCGATGACGGTCACCATGCGCTCGAGGGCGAAGATCGGATCGCGGGCGGCGCCCTTCACCTCGGCGTCGGCCCGGGCCGTCGCCTGGATCGCCATGCCCAGCGAGCGCTCGTTCCAGCCGGCGAGGTCGCGGCGCGCGCGATCGACCTGCCAGTCCTTCATGCCGAGGCGCTGGGCGAGTTGCCGACTGGGCTCGCGGTTTCCGGCGACGCGGGCCATGGTGCGCAGCTTCATGGCGAAGGCCGCCACCATCGGCACGGGATCGGCGCCGGAGGCGAGAGCGTGCCGGAGGGCGATGAGCGCCTCGCCGTACCGGCCGGCGATGGCCGTGTCGGCGACGACGAACGCCGACACCTCCACCCGCCCGCCGTAGTACTTCGTGACGATGTCGTCGGTGACGTCGCCCTCGACGTCTCCGATGAGCTGCTGGCAGGCCGCGGCCAGTTCCGTCAGATCGTCGGCGAAGGCGGAGACCAGCGCCCGAAGCGCGGACGGCTGGATGCGCTTCTTGGCCGAGGCGAACTCCCCCGCCGCGAAGTCGACGCGGTCGCCGTCGCGCTTGATCGCCGGGCAGGGGATCTCGATGCCGCCGCCCGTTCCCGCGCGCAGCGCATCGAGCAGCTTCTTGCCGCGCACGCTCGCCCCGGTGTGCCGCAGCACCACGGTCGCGCCGTCTTGCGGCTGCCCGAGGTAGGACACCGCCTCCTGGAGGAAGGCATCGGAGCAGCGCTCCACCCCCGACACCCGCACCAGGCGGGGCTCTCCGAACAACGACGGGGAGGTGAGGGCGAGAAGGGTGCCCGGCGTGTAGTCGTCGGCGCGGACGTCACTGACTTCGAGCGCCGGATCCTCCGCGCGCAGATACTCGCGGATGCCCGCGATCGCGCGCTCGGCGCAGATCTCTTCGGGACCGGAGACCAGGACGAGAGGAGCCGGTCGCGGGTCCCGCCAGGAGACCTGCGGGATGGCCGCCGACTTCGACGCGGATCGGGAGGACGATCGCGGGGCTGCCATCTCTCCAGCCTACCGGGGGGAGCCGACATCCGACTCCGTGCGGATGGTCACCTCTGCCCCGGCGAGGCCGAGGAGAATGCGGCCGTCCGTGTCCGTGCGGACGATGTGCGCACCGGTCGCCGCGAGCAGGTCGAGGGTCACCTGCCTGGGGTGCCCGTAGTCGTTGCCGACGCCGGCGCTGAACACGGCCACCGCGGGCCGGAGCGTGTCGTAGAGCCCCGGATCCTGGTCGGCGCTGCCATGATGCGCGACCTTCACCACGGCGAACGGTCCGGTCGGCCCCTCGGCACGCACGAGCATCCGCTGCGCCTCGGCGGAGAGGTCGCCGAGGAACAGCGACCGGGGCACGCCGCCACCCTCGAACTGCACGACCACGCTCGCATCGTTCCCCGACGGGAAGACGCGGCTGTCTGCCAAGGGCCAGAGCAGCCGCCACTGCGCCCCTCCCAGCGTCCCCTCCATCCCCGCCGACGACGAGACGACCTCCGCCCCCGCGGTGCCCAGCGCGTTCAGGATGCGCTCATCGGAGTCGTCGGCGGGCGGGCCGTGCAGCACCTTCCCGACCCGCCCGCGCACCGCCTCGACCCCGCCGACGTGGTCGAGGTCGAAGTGCGTGAGCACGAGCAGATCGATGCGGTCCACCGCCAGACCGCGCAGGCATTCGGTCAGGGCCTCCGGCTCCGGACCGGTGTCGATGAGCGCGACCTGACCCGCAGAACGCACGAGGAGCGCATCGCCCTGTCCGACGTCGCAGGCGGCGATCGCCCAGTCCGCCGGTGCCGCCATCGACGCCAGCGGTCCGCTCAGGGCCACGTGGGCCGCGCCCAGCGAGGCCGCGACGACGAGGACGAGCACGGAGAGGGGATGCACGAGCTCGCCGAGCCGGCGCAGCGGCGGCATCCGGATACCCGAGGCGCCGTCGTCCCTGCCGTCGCCCCTGCCCTCGTCCTTGCCCTCGTCCCGGCCCTCGCTCCGACGCTCGCGCCGGCTCGCGGGTTTC
>DAMDKH010000304.1:0-2581 GCA_032099965.1 Microbacterium sp. | reverse complement strand
GGCGTCGGCGAGCGGCTCCAGGCGCGCGGCCGAACGACCGGTCGCGATCACCTCCAGGCCCGACGTCCGCAACGCCCGCGCCACGTCGACGCCGATGGCGCTGGTCGCTCCGGCGAGCAGAACGGTGGTCATGCGCCGCGGCTCAGTCGTCGGTGCCGCGGATGCCGACGGTCGACTCGATGACGGTCTTCATCTTCTTGTCGAGCGCCTCGAAGAACATCGACAGCGGGAACTCGTCGTCCAGCACCGCGTCGGTGTAGCCCTTGGGGGCGCCGGCGAGGATCTCGTCGGAGAGCCCGCGCGCCCACTGCGAGGCGGGGTGCGGCGTGAGCACCGAACGCACCAGATCGTAGGCGGCGAGCCAGTGCGCCGTCTTCGGCCGGTCGATCGAGCGCCAGTACAGGTCGTCGATCGCGTCGCCCAGGGCGACGACCGCATCCGGCACGCCCTCCCAGTCGAAGGCGAGAGCCGTGTCCGTCCAGTGCAGCACCCCGCGCTGGTGCAGCCAGGCGAACAGCAGCTGGCCGCCGAGCCCGTCGTAGTTGCGCACGCGCGATCCGGTGATGGCGAAGCGGAAGATGCGGTCGAAGATCACGGCGTACTGCACGAGCGGGGCATGCTCGAGCATCTGCTCCTCGACCTGCTCCAGCTTCTCGCCGGCCTCGACGCGGGCGGTCAACGCGCGCTGGATCTTCACCGACTCGCGGAACGCGGTCAGGTCGCACCGCAGCTCCTCGAGCGAGTAGAGGAAGAACGGCATCCGCTGCTTGATCATGAACGGATCGAAGGGCAGGTCGCCGCGCATGTGCGTGCGGTCGTGGATGATGTCCCACATCACGAAGGCGCGCTCGGTCAGGGCCTGGTCGTCGAGCATCTCGGCGGCGCGGGCGGGCAGATCGAGCTTCGTGATCTCGGATGCCGCGCGGGTGACGCGGCGGTAGCGCGCGGCCTCGCGGTCCTGGAAGATCGCGCCCCAGGTGAACGAGGGGATCTCGCGCATCGCGACGGTCTCGGGGAACAGCACGGCGGAGTTGGTGTCGTAGCCGGGCGTGAAGTCGACGAGCCGCAGCGAGACGAAGAGCTTGTTGCCGTAGTCGCCGGCCTCGAGGGCGGCGATGAACTCGGGCCAGATCGTCTCGACGATCAGCGCCTCGACCAGGCGGTCGCTCGACCCGTTCTGCGTGTACATGGGGAACACGACGAGGTGGCGGATGCCGTCGACGCGGTGCTCCTGCGGCTGGAACGCCTGCAGCGAGTCGAGGAAGTCCGGCACGCCGAAGCCGTCGGCGACCCACCGGTCGAAGTCCGCGACGGACGCCGCGAGGTAGGCGGCGTCGTGCGGGAAGGCGGGGGCCAGGGCGCGGATGCCGGCGGTGAGGGCGGCGACGAGGTCGCGAGCGGTGGCGTGGTGGGCGGCGTCGGGGATCGAGCCGTCCTTGATCTGCAGCTCGCGGAGGGCCGTGGCGGCCTCCTTCAGCTGCGCCCACGCGGCGGACGACTCGGCGGTCGCGGCGTCCTCGACGACCTCGGGTTCGCCGACGATGGCCGAAGCTGCAGAGCTCTGGGCGGAAATGATGGACATCGGGACCTCCGATCGAGGAAATTGCCGGAAACTTTCCGGCGAATACGGAAAGCAAACGATATTCTTACACGTATGGATGACGCTGTCGACCGCCAGATCCTCGCCGAGATCGCCCGCGACGCGCGGGCCACGCTCGCGCAGCTGTCCGAGGCCGTCGGCCTCTCGGTCTCGGCCGTGCAGTCGCGGCTGCGCAAGCTCGAGACGCGCGGCGTCATCACGGGCTACCGGGCGTTGCTCGACCCGGAGCAGGTCGGCACCCCGCTGTCGGCGTTCATCGAGATCACCCCGCTCGACCCCGCGCAGCCCGACATCGCCCCCGAGCAGCTCGAGCACCTCACCGCGATCGAGGCGTGCCACTCCATCGCCGGAGACGCCAGCTACATGCTGTTCGTCCGGGTCGCGTCGCCCCGCGCCCTGGAGGACCTCGTGCGCGACATCCGTCTCGCCGCATCCGTCAACACGCGCACCACCGTGGTACTGCAGACGTACTACGAGAACCGCCCCGTTCTTCCCGGTGTCGCACCCGCGGAATAGAGTCCTGTCATGTCCTTCCAGGCCTATCTCGACAAGATCGAGGCCCAGACCGGTCTCACGCCCCGCCAGTTCATCGAACTCGCGCACGCCCGGGGCTTCGACGAGACCACCAAGGCCACGCCGGTGCTGACGTGGCTGAAGACCGAGTACGGCCTGGGGCACGGCCACGCCCAGGCGATGGTGCACGTGATCCTCAAGGGGCCGAAGATCGACCCGAAGCACGTCGGCAGCGGCGGTGCGCACGCCGACAAGAGCGACACGCTCTGGCTCGACGGCAAGGACTCGAACCCGAATCCCTGACGCGGAGATGCATCGCCCGCCCGGCTAGGATTCCCTGCGTGGCAGCATCCTCGAAGCGCAAGAAGTCCGCACCCGGCGTGAGCGGGAACCCCGCACGGCGTGCCGCCGTCGGCCCCGCCCGGGGGTCCGCCGTCGTCGCGAAGCCCGTAACGGCGGGCGACTGGA
>DAMDKH010000303.1:0-2588 GCA_032099965.1 Microbacterium sp. | reverse complement strand
GGCCCCGGCCGGCGACCCGTACGCGCCCCCGCCGGCGGTCGGATACGGTGCGCCGTCCGGCGGATACGGTGCGCCGTCCGGCGGCTACGGTGCCGCGACGCCGCTGGGTACGGACCCCGGTGCCCCGCGCCCGCTCTCGGTGCTCGGACTCGTCGGATTGGGCCTCGCCGTGCTCGGCACCCTCCTCGTGATCTTCCCGGTGACGATGATCTTCGGATGGCTCCTGCTGTTCGCCGGCCTCGTGGTGTCGATCGTGTCGCTGTTCCGGCGCGGCCGGAAGTGGCCCGGGATCACCGGCATCGGCGTCTCGGTGCTCGGTTCCGTCGTCGGCGTCATCATGTTCTTCGTGCTCCTGGCCGTGGGCATCACCGAGACCGCGATCGACCTGGCGGAGTCGGCCTCCCCGTCGCCCTCGTCGACGGACGCCGGCACCGCCTCGCCCTCCCCCGGCGACAGCACGAGCGGCGGCGATCGCCCCACGGTCGACGAGGTCGCCGTCGGCATCTCGGCCGTCATCGCCCAGACCGGCGACCCCACCTTCACCGACGAGCAGATCACCTGCTTCGCCCAGGAGTTCGTCGACTCCGACATCCCCGACGACACGCTGCGGGAGATCGCCGAGACCGACGGCACGTTCACCGATCCCGACGCGGCCTACGAGTTCGGCGAGAAGTTCGCCGCGGCCGCCGGGGTCTGCGCGTTCTGACCCCGGCACGACGAAGGCCCCGGAGCACGGAGCTCCCGGGGCCTTCGTCGTGAGGATGCGACGGACTCAGTCGTCGTCGCGACGCTTGCGCCAGCGGATGCCCGCGGAGATGAAGCCGTCGAGATCGCCGTCGAAGACCGCGGCCGGGTTGCCCGACTCGTGGCCCGTGCGGAGGTCTTTGACCAGCTGCTGCCCGTAGAGGAAGTACGAGCGCATCTGGTCGCCCCAGCTCGCGGTGATGTTGCCCGCGAGCTCCTTCTTCTTCGCTGCTTCCTGCTCCTTCTGCAGCAGGAGCAGGCGGGTCTGCAGCACGCGCATCGCGGCCGCACGGTTCTGGATCTGCGACTTCTCGTTCTGCATCGACACGACGATGCCGGTCGGGAGGTGGGTCAGGCGCACCGCGGAGTCGGTGGTG
This sequence comes from Microbacterium sp., assembly GCA_032099965.1. Classification (GTDB taxonomy): domain Bacteria; phylum Actinomycetota; class Actinomycetes; order Actinomycetales; family Microbacteriaceae; genus Microbacterium. Next base: position 1,467 of record DAMDKH010000303.1, on the reverse strand, counting down.
TTGACCGATTGCCCGCCGGGACCGGACGAGCGGAACACGTCGACCCGGATGTCGTTCTCCGGGATGTCGACCTCGGTCGCCTCCTCCATGAGGGGGATGACCTCGACCGCGGCGAACGACGTCTGCCGCTTGTCGGCCGAGCCGAACGGGCTGATGCGCGCGAGACGATGCGTGCCGGCCTCGACCGACACGGTGCCGAACGCGTACGGCGCGTCGATCTCGAACGTCGCGGACTTGATGCCCGCGCCCTCGGCGTACGAGGTGTCCATGACCTTGACCGGGTACTTGTGACGCTCGGCCCACCGGAGGTACATGCGCATGAGCATCTCGGCGAAGTCGGTGGCGTCGTCGCCGCCCGCGCCGGAGCGGATCGTGATGATGGCGGAGCGCTCGTCGTACTCGCCGTCGAGAAGCGTCTGCACCTCGAGCTGGTTGACGATCTCGGTGAGGGCGACCAGCTCGTTGCGGGCCTCCTGCGCCGAATCCTCGTCGCCCATCTCGTTCGCGAGATCGACGAGCACCTCGAGGTCGTCGAGCCGCTGCGCGATGCCGGTGATGCGCGCGAGCTCGGACTGACGGTGGCTGAGCGCGCTCGTCACCTTCTGCGCGCGCTCGGTGTCGTCCCACAGATCGGGCGCACCGGCCTCTTCGCTGAGTCGGGCGATTTCGTCGCGGAGGCGGCTGACATCGACGACCTCGCTGATGTCGCCGAAGGTGTGCCTGAGCGCCTGGATGTCGGCGGAGAGATCGAGTTCGAGCATGACACCCCAGCCTATCCTGTCGCCGCCCCGGGAGTAGCCTCGAACAGTGAGCAGTGCGTCCTCGGTCCTTCGGCGGTTCGGACCGATGGTGTATCTGCCGACCGTGCTCTTCTCATTGGGCGAGGGGGCGGTGATCCCTCTCATCCCCGTGATCGCGACGCAGCTCGGGGCGGACGTCGCCTTCGCCGCCCTCGTCACCTCGGCGCTGGTGGTGGGGCAGCTGTGCGGCAATCTCCCGGCGGGTTGGGCGGTCGCGCGCATCGGAGAGCGCCTCACCATGGTGGCGGCCGGCATCGTCGCGATGCTCGCCGCGGTGGGGATGCTCCTCGCCCCCACGCTCGGGGCGCTCGCCGCCGCGGTGTTCCTGCTCGGTTTCTGCGCGGCGGCCTTCGGCCTGGCCAGGCACGCGTTCATGACCACGCGGGTGCCCATCGCGGTGCGCGCCAGGGCCCTGTCGCTGCTCGGCGGGAGTTTCCGCCTGGGTATCTTCATCGGCCCCTTCGTCGCGGCGGGCCTGCTCGCGCTCTTCGCCACCGAGCTGGCCGCCATCTGGTTCTTCCTCGGCTGCCTCGCCGTCCTCGTGGTGCTCGTGCTCTTCGGCCCCGACCCGGAGCAGTCGGTGCCGGTCGCCGTGACGCCCATCCGGGGCCGCGGCGCGTCCACACCCGACGGGCGACGCGTCGCGACCGACGCGGCGAGCGCGCCC
>DAMDKH010000302.1:0-2596 GCA_032099965.1 Microbacterium sp. | reverse complement strand
GTCGGCCAGCGGATGCAGGCGCCGCGCCTGCCGCTCGGCGAGCGCCGGGGAGCTGCGGAGCGCCGCGAGCCGCGCGTGCAGCAGCTCCGTGCCCTCCTCGTCGAGCGTCGGGAGCACCACGAGTTCGAGCGCGCCGGTGAGCACGCCGACCGTCTGCGAGCTCAGGTATCCGCGCACGCGCTGCTCGTCGAGCTGCGGCAGCTCGTGGCCGAGGATGGCGTCTTCCTTCGTCTCGAAGTGATGGAAGAAGGTGCGTTGTGCGATGCCGGCTTCGGCGCAGATCTGGTCGACGGTCAGTGCGGCTGCGCCGTGTTCGACGGCGAGCCGCACTGCCGCGGACTCGATGGCACGCATGGTGGCTCGGCCTCGGGCGTTGCTGTTTCCACGGGTGCTCATGATTGCTCTACTCGTAGCGTAGAGCGTCGATCGGATGCTTCCGTGCCGCTCGCCGCGCCGGGAGGGTGCCCGAGAGCAGCGCGATCACCACGATGAGCGCCATCACCCCCATGATTCCCTGCGGCTCGAACAGGAGCAGGTCGAGGCCCGACAGCCCGGAGAGCGGACCGGCGGCGAGCGCCGCGTTGAGCGGCAGCCCGACGAGCATCGCGACGAGCACCCCGAGGCCGCTCCCGAGCAGCCCGAGGATTCCCGCCTCCATGCTGAACAGCGCGAAGATGCGCCCCCCACCCATGCCCATCGCCTTCATCAGACCGATCTCGCGCGTGCGCTCCTGCACGCTCATCAGCAGGGTGTTCACGATGCCGAATGCGGCGGCGAGCAGCGCGATGATCGCGAAGGCGTTGAGCACGCCGGTGATGCCGCCGATGATGGTCTGCACGACGCCGAGCTGATCCTCCACCGTCTGGGCCGACATTCCCTTGTCGGCGATCGCGTCCTTCAGCTCGGCGATGCGCGCATCGGGGGCATCCGCATCGAAGGTGGCGACGGCGACCTGGTAGCGGTCGGGGGCGGTGCTGCCGGCCTTCTGCTGCGCGGCCACCTCGTCGACGAGCGCAGCGTTGGCGCCCGCGCCGGCGCTGAGAAGGCTCGTTCGCGCCACCCCGACGATCGTCGCGGTGACCTCATGGCGCGCGCCGGTCACGTCGGTGAAGCCGAGGGTGGCCGTGGACCCGACAGCGGCGGCGGCGTCGCCGACGTCGAGTGCGGAGAGGTAGTCCTCGGGCAGCACGATCTGCCCCTCGTCCGCCCCGGCGTCGAGCTGCGCGCCGGCGACGAGGTCGGACTCCGCGATCGACGAGGTGGGGGCGATCGTGAACTGGTACCTGTCGCTGCCGTCGACCTCGATCCAATCGATGCTCACCGCCGACACGGGAGCCACGTCGCGCAGGCCGTCGATGCGGCGCAACGCCTCGATGTCGGCATCCGTGAGCGCACCGCCCGAACCGGTGAGCGGGGTGCCCGTGCCGCTGGAGGGCGTGGAGGTCTCGGGGTCGTACTTCTGCGGTCCGGAGTCGGTTGCCGCGGCATCCGATGCCCGTGACACGAGGAAGACGTCGTCGGCGCCGAGGGAGGCCACCTGCGTCGTCACGTAGTCCGAGACTCCCGCGCCGAGAGCAGTGGTGATGGTGAGGGTGAAAGCGCCCACGAACAGCGCGAGAACGGTGAGGGTGGTGCGGAGCTTGCTGCGGAACGTGTTGGCGAAGGCGGTGCGTGCGAGGTCGCGGATGTTCATGCCGCCACCCCCTCGGCGTCGACGATGCGGCCGTCGCTCACGTGGATGCGCCGATCACAGCGCGCCGCGAGGTCCTCGTCGTGAGTGACGATGACGAGGGTGATCCCGCGGTCGCGGTTGAGGGCGAAGAGCTCGTCCTCGACCACGCGTCCGGTGGCGGAGTCGAGGTTGCCGGTGGGCTCGTCGGCGAAGATCACGTCGGGTTCGGCCACGAGGGCCCGGGTGAGCACGACGCGTTGCTTCTGCCCGCCGGAGAGATCGCTGGCCTTGTTGCGCGCCTTGTCGTCGAGCCCGAAGCGCTCGAGAGCAGCCAGCCCACGGCGCCGTCGCTCGGCCGCAGGAACCCCTGCGATCTTCAACGGCAGCACGACGTTGTCGAGCACGGAGGTGCTGGCGGTGAGGAAGAACTGCTGGAAGACGAAGCCGAAGCGACGGTTCCGCAGGCGGTTCACGTCTTTCGCCCGCAGTGTCGCCGCGTCGGCGCCGTCGACGAGGACTGCACCTTCGTCGGGGCTGTCGAGCAGCGCGAGGAGGTGCATCAAGGTCGACTTGCCCGACCCGCTCTTGCCCACGATCGCCACGGTCTCGCCGCGGTCGATGCGCACGGAGACGTGACTCAGCGCCTGGAAACGCCCCTCGCCACGCCCATACCACTTCGAAAGGTGCCGCGTCTCGAGGACGGGTTCAGCGCTCGCTCTTCTCTGGTTCATGCGGCAAGCGTAACAACTGTTTGCAGTTACCGCCATAACAGGACTTTCGGTCGCAAAAAAGTCCCGCCCGACGCCGCTCAGCGGGATCTTTCGCGACCGGAACGGCGGGTACGCGGCGGGTACGCGGCGGGCGACGGGGGCGGTGTCGGGGCGGCGTCGGGGCGGGCGGGGTCAGCGGAGGTGGGGGCGGGCG
>DAMDKH010000301.1:0-2597 GCA_032099965.1 Microbacterium sp. | reverse complement strand
CCGCCACTCCGATCGGTACGAGGAATGAGGCGAGTTCCCTCGCCAGTGCTGCTGTCGTCATGATGACCCCCCGGTCTGCGGAATCTCCGCACTCTCGACAGTAGAAAATCGTACGCGGATGCCCATCCGTCGCACGCATGATCTCTGTCATCCTTTCGGAGGACATCGGGTGGAACGCCTCTCGATGATCAGACGCGGGACGGGCCGATTCGTTACGCGAGTCGGGTCATCCTCCCGGAATTCGCCGGCTCCCGGCGGGCGGAGATCAGCGTCGGCGCGACCGCACGGCGTCGCGGGAGCGGCGCAGTCGCAACCGCCGCAGACCGGTGCGCCGCACCACGGGCACGGGCTGCGTGACCACCGCGTCGACGACCATCGAACCGTCGGACGGACCGACGATCGCCATCGCCGAGGTCTCGGTCGCTTCGGTCGGTGCGACGGGCATCCGGGCGAGGGCGCGGTGCGCTCGGGCGTAGGCGGGCACGAGCAGCAGGATCGCCCCGACCCAGGCGAGCGGGTTGCTGAGGGCGACGCCCTCGAACCCGATGGCCGCCCCGAGGGCGACGGCGGCGATGACGCGCGCCACCAGTTCGATCACCCCGGTGACGGTCGGCACGAGGGTGTGCCCGAGTCCCTGCAGCGCTCCGCGGAGTACGAACAGCATCCCGAGCGCCCAATACCCCGCACCGTTGAGGATGAGCATGCGGTGCGCGAGATCCACGACGTCGTCGGAGCCTTCGCCGACGAACAGGCGCACCATCGGCACGCCGAACGCGACCATGAGCCCGCCGAGCACGACACCGGCGACGACCGCCATTCCGGCGGCCTCCTTCACGCCGCGGCGGATGCGGTCGGGGCGGCGTCCGCCGTGGTTCTGGGCGGTGTACATCGAGACGGCGAGTCCGAGCGAGGCCAGCAGGGCGACGGCGAGGCTGTCGACGCGCGAGGCGGTCGTGTAGGCGGCGACCGCGTCGGCGCCCAGCGTGTTGAGGGCGACCTGCACGGTCAGGGTGCCGATGGCGATGATCGACGCCTGGAAGCCCATCGGCAGACCGAGGCGCAGGTGCTCGGCGATGTCGGAGCGGGTGACGTGCCAGTCGCTCCGCCGCAGGTGCAGCATCGGCAGCCGGCGGCGTACGAACTCGAGGCACAGCAGCACCGAGACCCCCTGGGCGACGACGGTGGCGAGGGCCGCTCCGCCCACGCCCCAGCCGAGGGGTCCGACCAGGAGGATGACGAGGCCCACGTTCAGGGCGCACGAGATCGTGAGGAACACCAGTGGCGTGCGGGAGTCGCCGATGGCGCGGATGATCGCGGAGAGGTAGTTGAAGAACATCGTCGCGCTCGCGCCGAGGAAGCTGATCTGCGTGAACGCGGTGGCCTCGGCGAGCAGCTCGGGCGGGGTCTGGAGGGCGACGAGCAGTGGGCCGGCGATGAGCGGAGCACCCACCGTCAGCAGAACGCTGGTGGCACCGCTGAGCAGCACGCCCGTCGCGACCGATCGCCGCACCCCGGCGTCGTCGCGAGCACCGAACGCCTGCGCGATGGGGATCGCGAAACCGCTGGTGAGGCCCCAGGCGAACCCCAGCAGGAGGAACAGCAACGGCCCCGTGGCGCCGACCGCCGCGAGCGACGTGACCCCGAGATGGCGTCCCACGACGATGGCGTCGGCGAACTGGTACAGCTGCTGCACGACGTTGCCGAGCAGCAGGGGGATCGAGAAGGCGAGGATGACGCGCCACGGACGGCCCGTCGTGAGGGAGGTTGGCATGAGGGACTCGCTGGGCTGGAGTGCGGATGCGGGAGGACGCGGCACCTCTCCGTGTCGCTCGCCTCAGTCTATCGAATCGATTCGGTGACGCGCATCCGGAGCTTCCCGCGCGGGCTGGATAGGGTGGGCGGATGACGACGTATCCGGCGACGATCGCGGATGCCGTCGACCACGAGCTGGTCATCAAGAAGTCGCGGTTCCTCACCCACGTCGCCCCGGTGGGCTCGGTCGAGGAGGCCGACGCGGTGATCGCGAGCATCCGCAAGAGAGCGTGGGATGCCGCGCACAACTGCACCGCCATGGTCACCGGACTCCTCGGCGATCAGGCGCGGTCCTCCGACGACGGCGAACCGTCGGGCACGGCGGGCATGCCGATGCTCGAGGTGCTGCGCCGTCGAGAGCTCACCGACGTCGTGGCCGTCGTGACCCGCTACTTCGGCGGTGTGAAGCTCGGGGCGGGCGGGCTGGTGCGCGCGTACTCGACGGCGACGTCGGAGGCGCTCGACCTCGCCCGCCTCGTGCGGCGTGAGGCGCTCACGCAGGTGCGGGTCGAGATCGACCATGCGGATGCCGGGCGCTTCGACAACCTGCTGCGCGACTGGGCGGGGCACCACGGCGCGACGCTCGGCGAGGCGGAATACGGCACCAGGGCCACGCTCGAGGTCTGGGCGCCGGCCGCGGGCATCCCCGCCCTCACGGATGCCCTCGCCGCGGCATCCGCCGGCACGGTCACGCCCGCTGTCGGCGCCCAGCGCATCGTCGACGTCCCGACCTGACTCCCGGCCCCTGACTCCCGGCCCCCTCCGCTGAGACGCGCGGGAGCCGC
>DAMDKH010000300.1:0-2607 GCA_032099965.1 Microbacterium sp. | reverse complement strand
CACCTGGGCGATGCGCCGCGGCGACCCCGTGCCCACCGTGCTGCCCGAGCGCAACTCGTGCAGGGCGGTGCCTCCGCGCGTGATGACCACGTCGCGGGCGTCTTCGCGCTGCGGCGTCGCCGCGATCACGAGACCCTCCGGGATCGCCGTCGGGAGGTCTTTCAGCGAGTGGACGAGGAAGTCGCACTCCCCCGCCAGCAGCGCCTCCCGCAGACGCGTGGCGAAGATGCCCTGCCCGCCGATCTCCGACAGCGAGGCGCGGTTGGTGTCGCCCTCCGAGGTGATCGGCACGAGCTCGACGGGTCGGCCGGCGACCTTCTCGAGCGCGGCGGCGACATGGCCGGACTGGGCCTGCGCCAGCGCGCTGCGCCGCGTCCCCAAACGGATCGGGATGCTCATGATCGCCTTACTGCAGCACGTCCGCGATCTCGTCGAACCGGAGCCGGCGCCCGGTGTAGAAGGGCACCTCCTCCTTCACGAAGCGGCGGGCCTCGGTGTAGCGGAGGTCGCGCATCATGTCGACGAGGTCGGTGAGGTCGTCGGCCTCCATCGGGAGGATCCACTCGTAGTCGCCGAGGGCGAACGCCGCGACGGTGTTGGCGATGACCCCCGTGAACGCGGCGCCCTTGCGCCCGTGATCGATGAGCATCTCGCGACGCTCACCCTCCGGGGCGAGATACCACTCGGGGGTGCGCACGAACGGGTACAGGCACAGCCACTGCTTGGCGTCGACGCCGCGGAGGAACCCCGGAACGTGGGAGCGGTTGAACTCGGCGTCGCGGTGCACGCCCATGACGTTCCAGACCGGGAGCAGCGAACGCAGCAGCTCGGTGCGACGCAGACGACGCAGCGCGACCTGCAGCTCCTCCGCCGTGGGTCCGTGCAGCCACACCATGAGATCGGCATCGGCCTTGAGCCCGGAGACGTCGTAGAAGCCGCGCACCGTCACGCCGGAGTCCTCGATGTACGACACGATCGTCTCGAGCTCGGTGGCGTCGGACTCGGTGACGGCGACATCGGGGTTTCGTCGCCACACGGCCCAGAGGGTGAAGCCGGACGGGTTCTCTACGGACTCTGCGGACATGATCCCAGTCTGCCCCTTTTGTCGGAGGGCCGCGAATGCGCCCCGGCGTGCATATGATCGGCGGCCCGGAGCATCCGCCCGGGCCGCCGATCGAGGTGTCTGTGCAGGATGCTCAGCGCGACAATCCGCGCGCGATCACCCAGACGGCTGCTCCCACGATCGCCGCCGCCGAGACGGCCACGGCGATCGCTCCGGCCGGGTTGCGGTCGGCCATGGAACGCAGACGGACGGCGGCGCGCTTGGACGCCTTGTCGAGACGTCGCGGCACGTTGCCCTTGATCTCGATGGCCGCGAGGGCGGCCTTCAACTCGGCACGCGCCGAAGCGACGGGATCGATGATCCCGGCGGGGACGGCGGTGCGCGGCACGTCAGAACTCGTCATTGTCTCCGGCCTCCTTCACGATGCGGACGTCGGTGGCGACGGCCTGGGCGGGATTCTCGCGGCGCAGCACCTTGCGGAACTTCATCAGCCCCAGCAGGGCGAAGACCACCACGGCCAGCAGGAGGATGCCGAACACGGCGAGCGCCGAGAGCCACACCGGCCACCACGAGGCGATGCCGGCGATGGCGAACACCAGCAGCACGGGGATCGCCCAGAACAGGAAGAACAGGGCGACGACGAACCACAGGGAGCCGACACCGGCATCCTTCGCCGTGCGCGAAACCCACGCCTTCGCGGCGTTGATCTCGGCCTTGACGAGATTCGAGACGAGCTCGGGCAGGTCGCCGACCAGCGAGAGGAAGCTGTCGTCTGCCCGATCGCGGTACCCGCGGGGCACGCGTCAGTCCTCGTTCTTCTCGGCCGCCGGCTTGCTGGCGACGGGCTTCGACGTGCCGGTCGCGGCGGGCTTGGCCGAAGAGCCGTTCGACGAGGGCTTGGTCGACGATCCGGTCTTCGCGGCGACGTTCTCCTTCACGTCCTCCGCGGCGTCCTCGATCTCCTCGGCGACGTCCTTGCCTGCGGCGATCACCGAGTCGAGCTTCTGACCCGGGGTCTTGTCGCTGCCGACCGACTTGACGATCTTCACGGCACCGCTCCACACGGCGCCGGGCACGGCCGCCGCCTTGTCGCCGACGAAACCCTTCACCTGGTCGACCCGCTCCTGCACGGGGTCGAGGTTCCAGACCTTGAGCCACTGCGTCTTGATCTGCTCGTAGCGCTCCTGTCCGGCGCGCGTTCCGAGGACGTAGCCGGCTCCGAGTCCGACGATGAGTCCGATCTTCCCCTTCATGGGGTCTCCTCACGTTGTTCCGGTCGAGCCGCAGGCGTTCGATCCCCGTCGGCCAGGCGTCCAGCGTACCGCCGTATGCCGATCTGGGCATCTACCGCCCGGGGGGGTTGACAGGCCGACCCGAGGCGGTTCGAAGACGCCTCACTCCCAGAGAAGGGACCGACGGAGCCGATCGCTCTCCTCCACCGCATCGGGGATGACCTGCGCCAATCCGGTGCCGGCGAGCCAGGCGCCCACGGCGGCGAGCCCGGGCACCGCCTGCACGGCGGCGCGCGCCGCAGCCCGTCGCTC
>DAMDKH010000299.1:822-2613 GCA_032099965.1 Microbacterium sp. | reverse complement strand
CCAGGTGGCCCGCGCGCAGGCCGAGCTCATCGCCGCCGAGGAGCAGGAGCGGGTGCGCATCGCACGCGACATGCACGACATCGTCGCCCACTCCCTCGCCGTCGTCATCGCGCAGGCCGATGGCGCACGATACGCGGCCGCGGTGAAGCCCGAGATGGCGACGGAGGCGCTGGGCACGATCGCGCAGACGGCGCGCGGGGCGCTGTCCGACGTGCGGATGCTCCTCACCCAGCTCCGCCACCGGCAGGGCGACGGCCCCCAGCCCACCCTCGCCGACCTCGAGTCGCTGTTCGCGCAGGTGCGGCAGGCCGGGGTGGACCCGCGGATCACGGTCGACCCCATGCCGCCGGGCGAACCGCCCGCCGCGATCCAGCTCGCCGTGTACCGCATCCTGCAGGAGGCGCTGACGAACGCGATCCGGCACGGCGACGGTGCCGTCGAGGTGCACCTCGCCTGGCTCCCCGACCGCGTCGAGATCGACGTCCACAACACCATCGGCGACCCCGGCGGACCGCAGCTCGGCCAGGGATCCGGTCACGGCCTCATCGGCATGCGCGAGCGGGCCCAACTCGTCGGTGGCAGTCTGCAGGCCGAACGACACGACACGACATTCCACGTCCACGGCAGCCTCCCGATCGGAGATCCCTCATGATCCGTGTCGTCCTCGTCGACGATCAGGCGCTGTTCCGCGCCGGCATCCGCATGCTCATCGCCTCGCAGCCCGACCTCGAGGTCGTCGGCGAGGCGGGCGACGGGCGCGAGGCGCTCGACGTCGTGCGGCACGCCCGCCCCGACGTGGTGCTCATGGACATCCGGATGCCGGTGATGGACGGCCTCGCCGCGACGGCCGAGATCCTCTCCCAGCCCGACCCGCCCCGGGTCGTCATGCTCACCACGTTCGACCTCGACGAGGCGGCAGCGCGGGCGATCCGTCAGGGCGCGAGCGGGTTCCTGCTCAAGGACGCCGAGCCCGAGTTCCTGTTGGCCGCGATCCGCACGGTGCACGCCGGCTCCAGCGTCATCGCCGCCTCGGCGACCCGCGAGCTCTTCGCCCACTTCGCCGAGGCGCCGAAGGCCGTTCCGCCCTCGTACGCGGCGCTCACCGACCGCGAGCGGGAGATCTTCGCGCTCGCCGCGAGGGGACTCTCCAACGCCGAGATCGCCGCCAGGGAGTTCCTCAGCGAGGCGACGGTGAAGACCCACATCAGCCGCATCCTCACCAAGCTCGCCCTGCGCGACCGGGTGCAGCTCGTCGTCTTCGCGTTCGAGCACGGCCTCGCCTGACGCGGGGATCGGGATCATCCTCGCGATGTAGGCGGATGCATCCGCCGGGCGACGACCGCGCAGGGGTCCGCTTCCTAGCGTGGGAAGCATGGAGATCACGACCACCGACCTGGGGCTCGCCGCCCGCGTCCAGCACCTGAAGAAGACCTACGGCTCCGGCGAGGGGACCGTGCACGCGCTCGACGACGTCAGCGTCGGCATCCGCCGCGGTCAGTTCACCGCCATCATGGGCCCGTCCGGTTCGGGAAAGTCCACGCTCATGCACATCATGGCGGGCCTCGACACCCCGACCGAGGGGCGGGCGTTCATCGGCGACACCGAGATCACGGGACTCGGCGACCTCGAGCTCACGATCCTGCGGCGCCGCCGTGTCGGGTTCGTGTTCCAGGCGTTCAACCTCGTGCCGACCCTCGACGCGCTGGGGAACATCCTGCTGCCGTTCGAGCTCGACGGACGCCGTCCCAGCGCACTCGAGCGCGCCCGCATCGACGGGCTCGTCGAGACGCT
>DAMDKH010000299.1:0-742 GCA_032099965.1 Microbacterium sp. | reverse complement strand
GCCCGCATCAGCTCTCGGGCGGCCAGCAGCAGCGGGTCGCGATCGCCCGCGCGCTGGCCACGGGTCCCGACCTCGTCTTCGCCGACGAGCCCACCGGCAACCTCGACTCGCACACCGGGCGCGAGGTGCTGCAGCTGCTCGCCGCCGCCAGCCGCGACCACGGGCAGTCGATCGCGATGGTCACGCACGACGCCATCGCCGCCAGCTATGCCGACCGCGTGCTCTACCTCGGCGACGGACGCATCGTCGCCGACCACCCGCGGCAGACCGCCGAGCAGATCTCCGCGTACATGCTCGCCGCCGAGGTGTCGGCATGACCGCCGTCGCCTCCCCTCTGTCCACCGTCGTCCCCGACACGGCCGCCACGGCACCGCGCCTGGCCTGGCTGCGCGAGCGCGGCATGGGGGCGAGCGTGCTCGTCGCCGCGCTGTCCGCGGGGTTCGGCGTGGTGCTCGTCGAGGTCACCGCCTTCATCGGCGCGGTGCTGCAGAGCGATCCGTTCATCGGCGACAGCGAGACGCTCGCGTTCGTGGTCGCCCTGCTCTCGGTGCTGCTGACCGCGGTGGCGATGTACGTCGCCGCGATCGTCACGGCTAACACGTTCTCGACCATCATCGCCGGTCGCACGCGTCGCATCGCGTTGATGCGCCTCATCGGGGCGACCGCGCGGTCGCAGCGCGTGGAGGTCGGCCGCCAGGGCCTCATCGTCGGGGTGATCGGGGCGGTGCTCGGCCTGGCCGTC
>DAMDKH010000298.1:0-2613 GCA_032099965.1 Microbacterium sp. | reverse complement strand
CCGGCGAGCACGAGCGCGGCACCCAGAGCCTGCAGCGGGGCGGGCAGCTGTCCGAGCAGCAGCCACCCGAACAGCAGTGCCGCGACGACCTCGGCGAGCGCGACGAACGAGGCGAGGCGCGACCCCAGCATGCGGGTCGAGGCGATGCCGAGCAGATAGGCGAGCGCGGTCGCCATCACGCCGATCGCCAGCACCGGCACGAACCAGGGCACGGTGCCGAAGCGGTAGGTGACGTCGTCGGTCGACCACGCGATCGGCACGATGCCGACGAGTCCGGCGAGCGTGAGGCCGAGCGCCCCGAGCAGCAGGCCGCTGCCGGCGAGGGCGAGCGGCGGGAGTCCGGTGTCTACCCTCGCCGAGAGCACGAAGTACGTGGCCGCGCCCACCATGGCCCCGAGCGCCCAGAGGGTGCCGGCGACGTTGACCTCGGCGCCGGTGAGGATGTCGAGCATGAGCACGAGGCCGACGAACGCGATCGCCGCGCCGACCATGCTGCGCCGGGTGGGCCGCTCGCCTCGGCGCACCCAGAGCCAGAGGATCACCGCGACCGGGGCCGTGTACTCGATGAGCAGCGCGAGGCCGACGTCCATCACGGCGACGGCCTGGAAGTAGAACAGCTGGGTGGCGGTGACGGCGAGCAGTCCGTAGGCGGCGATGATGCCGGCGTTGCGGCGCAGGAGTCCCCATCGCCCCCGCAGCGACAGCACGGTGGGCACGAGGAGCACGAGCGCGGCCAACCAGATGCGGGCGGTGACCGCGGCACCCGGCGTCCACCCGGCGTCGATGAGGCCGCGGGCCCAGGCCCCCGACATGCCGAAGGCGAAGGCGGCCCCGATCGCCAGGCCGAGGCCCAGCCGGGTGTTCCGCCGTCGGGCGTCATTGGCCATTGTGCTCATGGGATGTGACGCTACGGGGCAGGAGGTAAGGTGTCAAGATGATCTTCACCGATGACACGACGGATGCTCTGCGGGCATCCGTCTGGCTCGTGAACTCGGCCGAGCACCCCGACACCCTCGAGACCCTGGGCGATGAGGCCCGGTTCCTCGAGGAGTTCCCGTACACCGGGCGCATCGACCGGGACGCCCCCGAGGTGGCGGAGCTGCGGAGCATCCGCCCCCGCCTGCGCTCCCTGCTGCTCGCGGATCGTGACGGGATGGCCGCCGCAGTGAACGCGGTGCTCGCCGAGAGCCGCATCGTGCCGCATCTCGTGCGCCACGGCGACGCCGACTGGCATCTGCACGCCGTCGGCGACGACCGCCCGCTCGCCGAACGGGTGCTCATCGAGACGGCGATGGCCCTCGTCGACGTGATCCGCCAGCAGGAGGGTTCGCGCCTCACCGTGTGCGACGACGACACCTGCGAGGCGATCGCCCTCGACCTCAGCCGCAACCGCTCCAAGCGCTACTGCTCCCCCACCTGCGCGAACCGCAACGCCGTGGCCGCCTATCGCGCCCGCCGCACCACCCCCTGACCCCTCGCGCCACGTCCCACAGAACCGTGCGTACCTGCGCAGGCGCGCAGCGGCATCCGCACGCATGAGCAGGTGACAGTGGACGCCAACCTGTCATAACAGGTATGCTCGCCTGTAATGACAGGTTGCGGCTCGCGCCGCGCCCGCAACGACGCACGCGCACGAGGAGCACCGATGCCCGAGTACCACACGCCGCCCATCGCGCCGATGGCCATCGCCTTCGACGCCGAGAAGCTCACGCTCTCGCCCGAGGGGCCCACCCTCACCCGGCGGATGTCGGACCTCGAAGGGCTCTTCCTCGACGCGGATGCCTGGAAGGCCGCCGCTGAGGGCGAGAACCCCGTGGTGTACACCGTCGTGAGCTCGCCCGTGCCCGAGATCGAGCGCGAGCTCCCCCAGTCGATCACGACGATCATGCCGGGCTCGACCTCCGGCGAGCTGTGGATGACGAAGGGGCACCAGCACCCCGACCACCAGGGCGAGATCTACCTCGCCCTGAAGGGCCGCGGCGGACTCCTCATGTTCGACGGCGAGCGCACCGAATGGCTCGACATGCTCCCCGGCACCATCGGCTACATCCCCCCGGGCTGGGCGCACCGCTCGGTGAACACCGGCGACGAGCCGTACTCCTTCCTCGCCGTCTACCCCGGCGGCGCCGGGCACGACTACGGCTGGGTGCTCGCACACGGCATGGGATCGCGTGCCTACCGCGCGGCCGACGGCTCGGTCGACCTGCGCCCCTACGCCGGCACCCCCACCGCCTGAGACACGACCATGCTCATCGCTCACGACCTCGGCACCACCGGCAACAAGGCCTCACTGCACCACGACGACGGTCGCCTCGTCTCATCGGTCACCGTCCCCTACCCCGCGCACTTCGCGACCGGAGGCGTCGCCGAGCAGGATCCCCACGACTGGTGGAATGCGGTCGTCGAGGCGACCCGCAGCCTGATCGCCCGGACGGGCACCTCCCCCGCGGACGTCGCAGGGCTCGTCGTGGGCGGGCAGATGATGGGCGCGGTGCTGCTCGACGCCGACGGCGAGCCGGCGCGCCCCGCGATCATCTGGGCCGACACCCGGGCGGGCGCCCAGCAGCGCGAGCTCGAGGCGGCGCTCGGCGCCGCGCACGCCTACGGCATCCT
>DAMDKH010000297.1:0-2614 GCA_032099965.1 Microbacterium sp. | reverse complement strand
GGCGATGCGTTCGAGCAGCAGACGGGCGGCGGTCGTGCCCATGTGGCGTGCGGGCAGACGCACCATCGTCACCGCGGTCGGCGACAGCGTGGTGAAGGGCAGCGAACCCACGACGGCCACCCCGAAGGCGGGAGGCGTGAGCCCGCGCTCGGTGAGCACCTGGATGGCGCCGACGCCGATGAGGTTGTTGCCGGCGACCACGGCATCCGGCGGTTCGGGCAGCGCGAGCAGCTCTTCCATCGCGGCCCGCGCCCCCTCCACCCGGTAGGTGCTGAAGCGCTGCAGCGTCTCGATGTCGTGCTGCGTGCCGGCCAGCGCCTCGCGCCAGCCCGCCGCCCGGTCGGCCGCGGTGTCGATGTCTTCCGGACCGCCGATGTAGGCGATGCGGCGGTACCCGGCCTCGACGAGCGACGACGTCGCCGCGATCGCCGCCTCCCGGTTCGCCATCACCACGCCGTCGAGGTCGTAGCGGGTGGCGCGGTCGACGGCGACCACCGGACGCCCGGTCGAGAGGATGCCGTCGAGCTCGGTCGCAGGCGACGCGGTGGCGATGATGACGCCGGCCATGTGCTCGGCCACCGCGATCTGCAGGTACGTCTGCTCCTTCTCGAGCTGCGAGTCGGAGTTGCAGAGCACGACGGAGTATCCCGCCTCGGAGGCGACGTCTTCGACCCCGCGCGCCATCTCGGTGAAGTACGGGTTCTCGATGTCGGGGATGACGAGCGCGATCACCTCGGCGCTCCGTCGGCGCAGCGTGCGGGCGGCGCGGTTGGGGGTGAAGTCGAGTTCGGCGGCCGCGCGACGCCCCGCCTCGACCTTCTCGGGCGACACCTTCGTGCCGTTGAAGACCCGCGAGACCGTCGCCGGCGACACGCCTGCGCGCGACGCGACGTCGTAGATCGTGGTCATCTGCCGCCCTCTGCCGATCGGGCCGGTGCCCGGATGCTTCACCCTACCGGCCCTCCCGGCGCGCCCTCCGGCGGCCCGCCCCGCGGGAGGCGGTCAGGCCGCATCCTCCTCGGCCGTCGTCGTGATGTGCTCCTGCAACCGGGCGAACACCTCGTCGAGGCGCGCTCGCCCGGCGTCGTCGAGGCGCGGCAGCGGCGACCGGCACTCCCCCAGCGGCACCGACAGCTTGCCGCCGAGGTACTTGGCGGCGCCGAACACCCCGACCTCGACCATCCCCTCGACCGTGTCGTCGATGCGCACCTGCACGGCGCGCGCTCCGTCGAGGTCGCCGGCCGCGAACCGGCGCCGCAGCGAGCGGAACAGGTCGATCTGCAGGCTCACCGTCGTGCCGATCGCCCCGCGGGCGCCGATCGACAATGCGGGCAGGTAGAACTCGTCGAAGCCGTTCACGACCGTCTGGTGCGGATGCCGACGCAGGATGCGCTCGGCCCCGTAGAGGTTGCGGGAGGTGTGCTTCACGCCGATCACCTGCGGCAGCGCCAGCAGCTCGTCGAATCCGCCCTCCGAGATGTCGCGGCCGGTGAACTGGGGGATGTTATAGAGCACGAAGGGCAGGTCGACCGCGTCGATGACCGTGCGGAAGTGCCGCACGACGTCGGCCGTCGCGTACCCGTAGTAGAGCGGAGGGATCATCGAGATCGCGGCGACCCCGGCGTCCTTCGCGGCCTGTGCGATGCGCACCGCCTCACCGGTCGACATCGCTCCGACGTGCGACAGCACGGGCACGCGGCCCGCCGCCGCCTCGACCGCGGTGGCCGCGACGGCGATGCGCTCGTGCTCCGAGAGCAGCACGCCCTCGCCCGACGACCCGCACACGTAAACGCCTTCGACGCCCCGGCGGATGTCGCTGTCGAGCATCGCGGCGAGCGCCTCGTGGTCGATGCTCTCGTCGGCGCGCATCGGTGTGACCGCGGCGGTGAAGAGCCGCTCGCCGAGCACGTCGCTCACCATGCCGTCCACCCGCCGTCGACGACGACGTTCGACCCGGTCATGTAGGTGGAGGCGTCGGAGGCCAGGAACACGAGCGCGCCGTTGAACTCGTTCGCCTCGGCCATGCGCCCGATGGGCATGCGGGCGGTGTAGTTCGCCTGGAACGTCGCGTCCTGCGTGTCGCGGCGCACTCCCGACGGGGTGAGGGTGTTGACGCGGATGCCCGCGCGCCCCCAGTACGTCGCGCAGTAGCGGGTGAGGTTGTAGAGGCCCGACTTCGCCGCCGAGTAGGCGACCGGCTTGATGAAGGGCACCCCGGTGAGCTCGGCTTTGTAGGCGTAGATGTCCTGCACGGGCGAGACCATGCCGTAGATCGACCCCACGTTCACGATCGATCCGCCGACCCCGGCGTCGCGCATCCGCCGACCGGCCGCCTGGGTGACGAGGAACGTGCCGACGAGGTTCGTGTCGACGACCTCGCGGAACACCTCGACGGGGAACTCCTCGAACGGCCCGGACACCTCGGGCGGCGCGCTGGGCTGGGTGTCGAGGCCCGCGTTGTTGACGACGACCGTGGGCACGCCCCAGGCGTCCGCGACCCGGTCGAAACCGGCATCCACGCTGGCCTGGTCGGTGATGTCCATCGCGACCGCGAGCAGCCGCCCCTCCGGGTCGTCGATGCCGAGCCGGGCGGCCGGGTCGGCCACCTCGCTGC
>DAMDKH010000296.1:0-2667 GCA_032099965.1 Microbacterium sp. | reverse complement strand
GCGTGCCGGGGGCGGGGTCGTCGGGGTGCTGCTCGACGCGATCGCGGGGCATGAACGCGGCGGCGACGAGGGTGAGGACGGCAGTGATGGCGGCGGCCACGAACACGGCGGTCGAGGCGGAGACGATGGTCGACGGGTCGTCGGGGCCGCCGCCGTCGGCGATGACGGCGTTCGAGATCGCGCCGAACACCGCCACGCCCACGGCGCTTCCGGCCGAGCGGGCGAAGGCGTTCATGCCCGTGACGGCTCCGCGCTCGCCCCAGCCGACGGATGCCTGGGCGGCGATGAGCGTGGGCGCGGCGCTCCACCCGAGACCGAAACCGAACACGAAGGCGATCAGCGCGATGGTGTACGGGTTGGGCCAGCCGCCGGTGAGCGCGAGGATGACGGCCGCGAGCGTGGTGATGCCCATGCCGATCATCGCCGTGCGTCGGAAGCCGATGCGCAGGTAGAGGCGTCCGGCGTTGGCCGCCGAGACGGGCCACCCGAGTGTGAGCGCGGCGACGGCGAGTCCGGCGAGCAGGGGCGGGATGCCGATGGCCCCCTCGAGGTACGCGGGCGCGAAGCTCGTCACACCGGTCATGAGCGCGCCGACGCCGAGCGACACGAGGGTGGTGGTGAGGATGAGCGGCCGGGCGGCGAGGCGCAGGTCGACGATGGGCTCGGGCACGCGCCGCTCGACGAGGGCGAAGGCCGCGAGGGACACCGCGCCGATGCCGAAGCAGAGGGCGCTGGGCACCGAGATCCAGGGCCACGCGTTGCCGCCCTCCAGCATGCCGAGGATGAGGCCGGTGAGCCCGACGGTGAGCAGCACGGCGCCGAGGTAGTCGATGCGGTGGCGGGCGGACTGCTTCTGCTCGCTGTAGGCGCGCAGCAGCATCCATCCGGCGAGGAGGCACAGCGGGATGTTGACGAAGAAGATCCACCGCCAGGCGTCGAGCTGCGCGAACAGTCCGCCGAGCGCCGGTCCGACGACCGACGAGATCGCCCACACGCTGGCGATGTATCCCTGCACCTTGGCGCGCTCGGCGACGGTGTAGATGTCGCCCACGATCGTCATGGCCATGGGCGCCACGGCCCCGGCCCCGAGACCCTGCACGATGCGGAACGCGATGAGCGCGGGCATGCTCCACGCGAAGCCGCAGAGGATCGAGCCGAGCAGGAACAGCGCGATGCCGAGGAGGATGATCGGCTTGCGGCCGATGGTGTCGGCGAGTCGGGAGTAGATCGGCACGCTCACGGCCTGGGCGAGCAGATACACCGAGAACAGCCACGGGAACTGCTGGTAGCTGCCGAGGTCGTCGACGATGCTGGGCACGGCGGTGGCGAGGATCGTCGCGTCGATGGCGATGAGCCCCGTGGAGAGCATGAGGGCGCCGAGGACGGGCCCCCTCGCCGAACGGAGTCCGATGCTGGCGCGGTCGACGGGAGTGCTCACGAGGAGGACAAGCCCGACGGCGCCCGGGCTATTCCGTGCGGCGGTCGTCGCGGGCGTCGTCGGATGCCGGCGACGCGTCGTCCTGCTCGGGCGCGGGGTCGTAGAGCACGGGGCGGTCGACGCTCTTGGTGACCTCCGCCGGGTCGACGGCGAGCATGAGCATGGCCAGGCCGAGCAGGGTCACGATGAATGCGCCGCCTCCGACCACGAGTCCGAGCGCGAGCGGGGTGAGGCCCTCGTACGAGCCGTTCGAGATCGCGGTGTTGACGCGCAGGGTGAAGGCGCCGGTGGTGACCAGCGTCACGACCATCGCGAAGACGCCGCACGCGAGGGCGATGCCCAGCAGGTGCAGCGGCCGCAGGATGTCGCGGCGGCTCGGCTTCTCGTCGCTCATCGCGTCTCCTTGCTCTCGGTCGCCACGGGCAGGGCGGCCGCGGCATCCGCCTTCCGGGGCGTGAGTCCCGCGATGCCGAGGAACACCGCCACGAGGGCGGCGTACCCGCCGAGCATGCCGACGCCGAGGATGATGCCGGTCAGCTGGAAAGTCCCGGCCTCGTCGATCGTGTACTGGTGGGTGAAACCGGCCGGGATCGCGAGCAGCAGCACGCCGAGGAGGATGCCGAAGCTTCCGACCAGCATCGCGTCGCGGGCCGTGGGATCGCCGGTGCGGCGGGCGCGCAGCCCGGCGAGCAGTTCGACGGCTCCGCTGACGAGCGCCCAGGCCGACACGAGCACGAAGAAGAGGTCTTCGCTGCGCCACGGGGGGATGCCGCTCGCCATACCGGCGACGACGCCGAGGATGCCGAGCACGACCGCGGGCCACCGCGATCCGGCCGGGAAGACCAGCCACACCGACAGCAGCAGCACGAACCCGCTGACGAGCGCGAAGCCGCTGAAGACCGACAGGCCCACCGCCGCGGAGTGGTCGGAGGAGAACGTGATCATGAGCGCCGCCGTCGCGGCGAACAGGGCGCGCAACAGCTGCACGTTGCGCACGGTGAAGGCGCGGGCTGGGGCAGACATGGCGATCCTGGGTCCTCCGGGGTTGTCCTCCCAGTCTACGCGGGGCCACCGGGGGCGTTCTCCCCGCGAGCGCGGACCGCTGCTCGGCGGTGCTCAGACGACCCGCGTGAGCACGCTGAGCGCGGCCCCCGTGCCGTCTTCGGTCGCGAGGACGCGAGCCGCCTCCTGCACGCGAGCCCGATACCGGTCGGTCGCGGCGAGGGCAC
>DAMDKH010000295.1:0-2689 GCA_032099965.1 Microbacterium sp. | reverse complement strand
ATCCGCCGCCGCCGCCGGCTACGCCAGCGTCGTCGGGGTCGATCGCGGTACCGGCGCCGACGCCCTGCGCGCGGCCGGCGCCACCGTCGTCGTCGACGACCTCGACCAGTTCCTCCCTTCCCTCCCGACCGCTGCCCCGGAGACCGCATGATCGACCCCGACCGCTTCCCCGTCGACCCCTGGCGTCTCGTCGAGACCCGTTACACCGAGGAAGGCGTCGGCGAGACCCTCTTCTCCGTCGGGAACGGCTACCTCGGCCTGCGCGGCAACCACATCGAGGGCCGCGGAGCCCACGAGCACGGCACGTTCATCAACGGCCTGCACGAGACCTGGCCGATCCGTCACGCCGAGCAGGCCTACGGGTTCGCGGAGGTGGGGCAGACGATCGTCAACGCCCCGGATGCCAAGGTCATGCGGGTGTACGTCGACGACGAGCCCATCTCGTTCGACGAGGCCGACGTGCGCGAGTACCGCCGCACGCTCGACTTCCGCACGGGCGTGCTCGAGCGCTCCGTCGTGTGGGAGACGCCGTCCGGCAAGCGCGTGCGGATGCGCGACGAGCGCATCGTGAGTTTCGAGGAGCGTCACCTCGCGATCCTGCGTCTCGAGGTCGTGGTCGAGAACTCCGACGCTCCCGTCACCATCAGCTGCCAGATGATCAATCGCCAGGACGGCGCTGGGGTCTACGCCGGCACGCCGGCCGCCGCGCAGAAGGCCGGGTTCGATCCGCGCCGGGCGGAGAAGATCGCCGACCGCGTGCTCGAGCCCGCCGAGCACTGGCAGGACGGGCTGCGCTCCGCCCTCTCCTACCGGGTGGCCGCGTCGGGGATGACGGTGGCGGTCGTCGCCGACCACGTCATCGAGACCGAGAACGAGTACAGCGCCCGCGCGCTCGTCGAGGCGGACATCGCCAAGAACGTCTTCCGCGTCCAGGCGAAGGCCGGCGTCCCCATCACGCTCACGAAGCTCGTCAGCTACCACACGTCGCGCGGCGTCCCCCCGCGGGAGCTCGTCGACCGGTGCCGTCGTTCGCTCGACCGCGCCGCCGTCGAGGGCGTCGAGACGCAGTTCCTCCGTCAGCGCGAATGGCTCGACGCGTTCTGGGAGCGCAGCGACGTGCAGATCGGCGCCCACGACGACCTGCAGCAGGCCACCCGCTGGTGCCTGTTCCAGCTCGCCCAGGCCGCCGCTCGCGCCGACGGCACCGGCGTGCCCGCCAAGGGCGTCTCCGGATCGGGGTACAGCGGCCACTACTTCTGGGACACCGAGATCTACGTGCTCCCGTTCCTCGCCTACACCTCGCCGCAGTGGGCCCGGAACGCCCTGCGCGCCCGTGTGCTCATGCTCCCCGCCGCCCGGCGCCGTGCCGGTCAGCTCAACGAGGCGGGGGCGCTGTTCCCCTGGCGCACGATCAACGGCGAAGAGGCCTCGGCCTACTACGCCGCGGGTACCGCGCAGTACCACATCAACGCCGACGTGAGCTTCGCCCTCGGCAAGTACGTGGGAGCGACGGGTGACACCGAGTTCCTGCGCCGCGAGGGCGCGGACATCGCCGTCGAGACCGCGCGGTTGTGGGCGACGCTGGGCTTCTGGCGGTCGTCGCAGACGGTCGAGGATGCCGCGGCGGCGGACGACATCCAGACGTTCCACATCCACGGCGTCACCGGCCCCGACGAGTACACCACCGTCGTGAACGACAACCTCTACACGAACGTGATGGCGCGCTACAACCTGCGCTTCGCCGCCGAGGTCGTGCGCGAGATCCGCGAGACCTACCCCGACGACTACCGCGACCTCGTCGACCGCACGGGTCTCGGCGACGGCGAGGCCGAGGCGTGGGAGCGCGCGGCCGACTGCATGTTCATCCCGTACAGCGAGAACCTCGGCATCCACCCCCAGGACTCGCTGTTCCTCGAGCGCGAGGTCTGGGATCTGGCGCACACGCCCGACACGCAGCGGCCGCTGCTGCTGCACTTCCACCCGCTGGTGATCTACCGGTTCCAGGTGCTCAAGCAGGCCGACGTCGTGCTGGCGCTGTTCCTGCAGGGCAACCACTTCTCGCCCGACGAGAAGCGCGCCGACTTCGACTACTACGACCCGCTGACCACGGGGGACTCCACCCTGTCGGCGGTGGTGCAGTCGATCCTGGCCGCCGAGGTCGGGTACCAGGACCTCGCGCTGGAGTACTTCGAGGAGTCGATCTTCGTCGACCTCCACGACCTCCACAACAACGCGGCGGACGGCGTGCACGTCGCCTCGGCGGGCGGCGTGTGGACCGCGCTCGTCTGCGGCTTCGGCGGCATGCGCGACTACGAGGGCGAGCTGAGCTTCGACCCCCGCCTGCCGGAGGCGTGGCCGTCGCTGTCGTTCCCGTTGCAGTGGAAGGGCTCCGAGCTCACCGTCACGGTGACCGCCGACGAGTTCCGGCTGCGGGTGCGGGCCGGCGCGCCGGTGGCGTTCACCGTGCGGGGCGAGGCGTGCATCGCGCAGCCCGACGAGGAGGTCGTGGTGCCCCTCGCCGATCAGGGGCCCATCATCCCCGGCCGCCCGACGCTGCGGAAGTTCGCCGACGCGCGCCGCGAAGACGGCACCATGATCTCGGCATCCGTGCCCGTGATCACCTCGGCCATCCCCGTCATCGCTCCGGCCGCGCCGGTGGTCGCCGGGGTCGAGTGAGCGTGCGGCGGGC
>DAMDKH010000294.1:0-2712 GCA_032099965.1 Microbacterium sp. | reverse complement strand
CGGCGCGAGCGCCTCGGCCACCGCCGATCTGATCGTGGCCACGACGGTCGCGGTCGCCGCTTACCTTCTCGCGCTGCTCGTCGCCAGCCGGCTGCGCGTCGGCGCCGAGCTGACGCGTGAGCGGGAGCATGCCGCGCTCGAAGAGGCCCGTCGCGCCCTCGTCGAGGAGCGCACCCGGATCGCGCGCGAGCTGCACGACGTCATCGCCCACAGCATGTCCGTGATCCAGGTGCAGGCCTCCACCGCTCGCTATCGCCTACCGCAGCTGGAGCCCGCGACCGCCGCCGAGTTCGAGGACATCGCGGCGACCGCCCGCACCTCGCTCACCGAGATGCGACGGATGCTCGGAGTGCTGCGCACAGAGGACCAATCGGTCGACCTCGCCCCGCAGAACGGGCTCGACGACATCCCGGCCCTGGTCGACACGATGCGTCGGGCCGGCGTCGAGGTGGGCCTCTCGCTGACCGGGCTGGCCGAGAGCCGCGTCCCCACGGCCACGCAGATCGCCGCGTACCGGATCGTGCAGGAGAGCCTGAGCAATGCGGTGCGCCATGCCCCCGGCGAGCGGGTCTCCGTGCAGATCCGGGCGACCGACGCAGCGCTGAGCATCCAGGTGCGCAACGTCGCCACCGTGGTGCCCGGCCGAGGATCCGGTCACGGCCTGCGCGGGATGCAGGAGCGCACTGAGATCCTGGGCGGCTCGTTCGCGGCCGGCCCCGACGGAGACACCTGGGCGGTGGACGCGACCCTGCCTGTCGAGTCCGACGGTGCGAGCCGTCGCGACGACTCCCCCTCCTCCCATCCCCCTCAGGAGAGCGCATGACCATCACCGTCCTCATCGCCGACGACCAGGCCATGGTGCGTGCGGGCTTCGCCGCGCTTCTCGACGCCCACGACGGCATCCACGTGGTCGGCCAGGCGGCGACGGGCGCGGAGGCGGTGTCGATGGCCGTGCGCCGCGACCCCGACGTGATCCTCATGGACGTGCGCATGCCCGAGCTCGACGGCATCGAGGCGACGCGACGCATCCTGGGCCCGACGTATCCCGCCGGCCGCGTCCCCCGGATCATCATGCTGACGACGTTCGACATCGACGACTACGTCTACGACGCGCTGGAGGCGGGGGCATCGGGTTTCCTCCTCAAAGACGCGCTCCCCGAGGAGCTGGTGCAGGCCGTGCGCGTCGTCGCGGCGGGAGACGCCCTCCTGGCACCGAGCGTGACCCGGCGGGTGATCGAGCAGTTCGCCGGGCGTCGCCCGCGTGCAGCACGCTCCTCCGCCGTACTCGCCGAACTGACCGACCGCGAGCGGGAGGTGCTGGTGCTCATGGGCCGCGGGCGATCGAACAGCGAGATCGCCGGCGACCTGTTCATCGCCGAGCAGACCGTCAAGACCCATGTCGGCAAGGTGCTCGCGAAGCTGGGTGCGCGCGATCGCGTGCACGCCGTGATCGCGGCCTACGACACCGGGCTCGTCGAACCCGCCTGACTCCCCCCGCGGTAGGGGTGCCGAACACCTCCACGGGGTGATGCCCCTCCGGCCATCGCGTTCATAACCTCCGAGGGAACACGACCCCAGGAGGATCCATGGTCATCATCGCGGCACCGACAGCCGTCCCCATCCGCCCCACCACGTCCGCGGCGGGCACGCGAGGCAGGGACGGCGGCATCGACCTCGTCCGGGCGTTCTGCGTCGTCGCCGTCGTGGTGCTCCACGCCCTCATGGTCGGCGTCAGCGTCACCGCCGGCACCGCTGTCTTCGACGACGCGAGCGCCGGGACGTGGTGGGTCGTGCCGATGAGCTGGGCCCTGCAGGTCATGCCCCTGTTCTTCGTGATCGGCGGGTTCTCGGGCCATCGCGCCCACACGGCCGCCCGACTGCGCGGAGGCGGCGACGCGGCCTTCGTCTCGGCTCGTGTGCAGCGCCTGCTGCGTCCCGCCGTCGTGGTGATCGGCGCGGTCGGCGCCGCCTTGCTGCTGCTCCCCTTCGCCGGCGTCCCCGCCGATCTGGTCGCCGTCGCGGGATACCGCTACGGGCAGCCGCTCTGGTTCCTCGCCGTGTTCCTCCTCTGCCAGGCGCTGCTGCCGTGGATGATCTCCCTGCACCGGCGACGGCCCGTCGTCATCCTCCTCGCTCTCATCTCCACGGCGGTGCTCGTCGACGTCGCCCGCGATGGCACCGGCATCACCGCCCTCGGCTTCCTGAACCTGGCCTTCGTCTGGCTCGCGCTGCAGCAGGTGGGGTTCTTCCTCGCCGACGGGACGATCGATGCGCTCAGCAGACGCCTCCGCATCGGGGCCGGAATCGGCGCCGTGGCGCTGCTGCTCGGGTCTTTCGCGAGCGGATTCCACTCCCCCGACCTGATCGCGAACATCAACCCGCCCACCACCGCCCTCCTCCTCGTGGGCGCCGCTCAGACCGCGGCCCTCTCGCTGAAGCGCGATGCCCTCGAGCGCACGAGCCGGCGCCCCGGCGTCGCTGCGCTGACCGCCTTCATCACCCCGCGCACCATGACCATCTACCTCTGGCACATGCCGGTGCTGCTCGCCATGGCCGGAGTGACGGCGCTCACGGCGCTCGGCGGCGGCCTTCCGCTCCCCGCGGTCGGCGGTCCGGAGTGGGGGGCGCAACGCCCGCTCTGGCTCGCCGTCGCGTTGACGCTGACGGCCCTGCTCGCGGTCCCGCTCTCGCGGGTCGAGGCCCGCCGCGGGG
>DAMDKH010000293.1:0-2712 GCA_032099965.1 Microbacterium sp. | reverse complement strand
GGTGCGGAGGCGCCGGGCCGACTGACGGAGGACGGGCGGCGGCGCCGGGCATCGCCGCCGCCTCCTCCTCCCACCGGGCATCCCGGTGTCGGCACCCCGGCCTAGACTCATAAGGCCATGACCGAAGCTCCCCTCATCGTCCCCGGAACCGCCGGACCCCGCTCCTCCGGGGCCCCGGAGGCCGACGACCTCCTCGCCGGCCTCAACCCGCAGCAGCTCGAAGCGGTCACGTACCGCGGCGCCGCGCTGCTCATCGTCGCCGGGGCCGGATCAGGCAAGACGAGCGTGCTCACGCGCCGCATCGCCTCCCTGCTGCGGCGTCGCGAAGCGTGGCCCAGCCAGATCCTCGCCATCACCTTCACCAACAAGGCGGCGGGCGAGATGCGCGAGCGCGTCGCCGGACTCGTGGGCGACGCCGCGCGCGGCATGTGGATCTCCACGTTCCACTCCGCCTGCGTGCGCATCCTCCGCCGCGAGGCCGAGCAGTTCGGGTTCACGAAGTCGTTCACCATCTACGACTCGGGCGATTCGCGGGCGCTGTTGAAGCGGCTGGTCAAGGAGCACGAGGCCGACGCCTACGGGCTGACGCCCGCGTCGGTGCAGTCCCGCATCTCGAAGCTCAAGAACGAGCTGTCGGATGCCGAGGCGTACGCGCGTCAGGCCAACATGTCCGACCCGGCCGAGCGCATCTTCGTCGAGCTCTTCGCCGACTACCAGCGGCAGCTGCAGAAGGCCAACGCGTTCGACTTCGACGACCTCATCGGGCAGACCGTCTACCTGTTCCGCGCGTTCCCCGAGGTCGCCGACACCTACCGTCGGCGGTTCCGGCACATCCTCGTCGACGAGTACCAGGACACGAACCACGCCCAGTACGCGCTCATCCACGAGCTGACCCGCCCCGTCTCGTCGGCGACAGCCGAACCGTATTCCTCCGGCGGCATGATGATCTTCGAGCCGGAGCCCGCGGCCGACGACCCCGCCACCGCGGGGGCGTCGCTGACGGTCGTCGGCGACTCTGATCAGTCGATCTACGCCTTCCGCGGAGCCGACATCCGCAACATCAGCGAGTTCGAGCGCGACTTCCCCGGCGCGCGCGTGGTGCTGCTCGAGCAGAACTACCGCTCGACGCAGAACATCCTGTCGGCGGCGAACGCCGTGATCGGCAACAACTTCGACCGCAAGGAGAAGAAGCTCTGGAGCGATCGCGGCGAGGGTGACAAGATCATCGGCTTCACCGGCTACTCCCAGCACGACGAGGCGCAGTTCGTGGCCGACGAGATCGAGTCGCTGCGGCGTGCGGGGGTGCCCTACTCCGAGATGGCCGTCTTCTACCGCACCAACTCGCAGTCGCGTGCGCTGGAGGAGATCTTCATCCGCTCGGCCGTGCCGTACAAGATCATGGGCGGCACGAAGTTCTACGAGCGGGCCGAGATCAAGGACGCCCTCGCCTACCTCGTCGCCGTGGCGAATCCCGCCGACGAGATGGCGGTGCGTCGCATCCTCAACAAGCCCCGGCGCGGCATCGGCGACGTGACCGAGACCGCGATCGCCCGATTCGCCGACGAGCACGGGATCACCTTCCGCAACGCGTTGATGATGCCGGCGCAGCTCGGCGTGGGGCCGAAGATCCAGGCGGCCATCGCGCAGCTCGACGCCGTGCTCGCCGAAGCGACCGAGATCCTGCTCCCGGCAACCGGCGAGGTGCCTCCGCCCACCTCGGTCGCCGACGGTCTCGGACTCCTGCTCTCGAAGAGCGGGTACCTCGACGCGCTCCGGGCGAGCCGCGACCCGCAGGACGAGGCGCGCGTCGAGAACCTCGACGAGTTCGTGGCGGTGGCGCGCGACTTCGCACGCAACAACCCCGAGGGCACGATCGTCGACTTCCTCACCGAGGTCGCCCTCGTCTCCGACGCCGATGACCTCGACGACGAGTCGGGGTCGGTGTCGCTCATGACGATGCACACGGCCAAAGGCCTCGAATACGACGCGGTCTTCGTCACCGGCGTCGAGGAGGACCTCATTCCGCACCGGATCTCGGCGGGCGAGCCCGGGGGTCCGCAGGAGGAGCGTCGCCTGTTCTACGTGGGGATCACCCGGGCGCGCAAGCGGCTGCATCTGTCGCTCGCGATGACCCGCGCCCAGTTCGGCGAGGTGACGGTGGCGATGCCGAGCCGCTTCCTGCAGGAGATCCCCGCATCGCTGATCGACTGGCGGCAGTCGCCCGGTGACGTGAACTCGCGTGGGGGCATGCAGTCGCGGGCGCTCAACGCCCGTCGGCAGGGCGGGTTCGGCGGGTCGGGCGGCGGGAGCGATCGCTTCGGCGTGAAGCCGCTCCCCGGGCGGGAGTCGCTCAAGCCGCTCTCGACGGCGATGGACCGCTTCCCCAACCGCGTCACCGCCAAGGTCCGCGACAACGGCGACCTCGAGCTGACGGCGGGAGACCGCATCCGTCACGTCGACTTCGGCGAGGGGCGCGTCGACGCGGTCACCGGCGAAGGGGCGAAGCGCATCGCCCACGTGCGCTTCGACACGGCGGGTCAGAAGAAGCTGCTCATCAAGGTCGCTCCCATCGAGAAGATCTGACGCGCGGCCGAGGGTTAGGCTGGCTCATATGGCCCTCTTCTCCCGCCGCAAGAAGTCCGCTGACGACGCCGTCGCACCCGCTGCCGACGCCCTCGACGAGGCGTCCGGTAAGACCGATGGGCACCAGGG
>DAMDKH010000292.1:0-2718 GCA_032099965.1 Microbacterium sp. | reverse complement strand
TCCGGGACGTCGCGACCGCGCCGGGGCCGACCGATGTCGACTCGCTCGGCACGGCCGGCCCGATGCCGGCGCGCGAGCCGGCGCCGCACGCCTGAGCGTCAGTCCTTCCCGCCGCGCACGAGTTCGAGGCCGGCCCCGGCGAACTGTCTCAGCGTCGCGTCGGGAAGGAACGCTCGGGTCAGGGCCCCGCCGATACGGGTGAGGTCGCTCTCGTCGCGATACAGCAGATACATCGTCTCGTAGCGGGGGTGGAACTTCTGCTTGAAGCGGTGCAGCGATCCGAAGCCGTAGACCGGTTCGAGCGCTTCGGCGAGACGATCGCTCAGCGCGGCGATCATGCCCGCGTCCGGCGGGTACTCGTGCGCGAGCGGCGCCCCCGAGAGCGACATGATCTCCGCCCCCTCCTGCGAGAACTGCCGGGCGGATGCTCCGATCAGGAACTCCATCACGGGTCCGAAGCCGCCCTCGCGCCGGCGCATGAGATCGAGGGTCCAGCCGCGCACCCCGCCGCCCGGCCCGTACACCGGCAGCCAGGAGAGGAAGCCGTCGACGTCGCCGTTCGGTGCCACGGCGAGCGCGACCCGCACCTCGGGGTCCTCCGCCTCGTCGAGCGTGCCGAGCGTGAAGCGCATCTCGGGAAGATCCTTGTCGCCCACCCAGGCCTCCGAGATGGCCCGGAGCTGCTGCCGGACGCCCCACGGCTCGTCGTGCAGTCGGGTGAGCCGGAAGGTCATCTCCTCCCTCCCGGCACGGTTCAGCGACGTGCGGACGGGGGCCCACTGCTTGCCCGTGAATTCGAGGCCGGGGAGGTCGACGATGGTGTCGTCGGCGACGACGAGGCTGCGCCAGGTCGGGGGCACCGCGGCGCGCGTCGCCTCGTCGGCGCTGAAGAAGCAGGGGGCGAGGCCGGCCGCCTCCGCCGCGTGGATGAAGTCCGCGACCGCCGCGGCGCGGTCGTCCGCGGGGCCGATGGGGTCGGCGAGGGCGAGGGCCACGCCGTTGCGACGCTGATATGCGACCACACCACCGGTGACGCGGGCGTAGGAGTTGCCCTCCCAGGTCGTCATCCAGGAGAGGGTGCCGCCGCCGTGCATCCGCAGTTCCGTCTTCACCTCGTCGACGGTGGGGATCGACGCCGCGCCGAGCGTCGACCGACGCCGCGCCCGGAACGCGCTCCGCACCCCGATGAGGAACACCACGACGAGCAGCCAGAGGAACCCGTTCGCCATCGCCAGCTCGGTCTCGCCGTCCCAGCGGAGGTCGACGTCGGCCTGGGTGCTCAGGGTGATGAGGGTCACGACGAGCGCGGCGACCAGCACGTTGAAGGCGCCGAGCAGGAGGGCGAGCACCCATGCCCACCGTCGGCCGCGCCGCAGCCCGGTGGTCAGCACCGCGATGACGACGAGGTCGATCGCCAGGTCGACGAACCCTCCGGATGCCGGTTCCGTCGGGCCGAACGGGCCGTCCGTCGGCACGAGCACCGAGATGATCTCGACGGCGCCGAGCACCAGCACGCTCATCACGGCGATGAAGCGCTGCTCCCGCACGGTCGTGCGCCGCACCCGCAGCGACCGGTCGACGACGAGCACCAGCAGCACCGCCAGCAGGTGCTCGAGATCGGCGAGCGTCCCCCAGAAGAGCATCGCGACGAACACGAACCCCAGCAGGATCAGCCACCCGCGCACGCGCCACGGCGGGCGGAACAGACCGACGGCGGCGGCGATGCACGCCATCGTGCCGCCGGATGCCCCCACGTCGAGCGCCTGCGCCTGCGTCGTCGCCCACTCCCACGGGAACTGCGACAGTACGAGCAGGGTCAGTGCCGTGGCGAAGACGGCGAACAGCTGACCGATCGCGTAGTAGGCCAGCGCCACGACCGAGCCCCGGCGGTACTCGAGGTACGCCATGCCCCAGAATCCGGAGATCGTGAAGACGTACACCCACGGTTCGTTCACGAAGAACGTGCCGGTGATCGGCGTCCACCACTTCCCGTCGAGGAACTGGGGGAGTCCGTAGGCGACGTCGGGGAAGAGCGCGGAATCCTCGAACGGCCGCCACAGCCCCTGCGACACCACGCCCACCACGAGCAGCAGTGCCACGAACGACAGCGTCGCCGGGATCCGGGCGAGCACCGCGAGAACCGGACGGGGTGACGCCTCACGTGCCTCGCGCATGCGCTCAGCGTAGCGACCGGGCCCGGCCTGCACAGACCTGCATAGACTGGAGGGGTGGCGAGACTACTGATCATCGGCGGCTTCCTGGCCGCCGTGTTCTGGGTGTTCAGCATCGTCGACTGCGCCGTGCAGCCGACGACGCGCCACCGCGGTGTGCGCAAGGGCGTCTGGATCGCGATCGTCCTGCTGCTGCCCGTCATCGGCGGCATCCTCTGGTTCGTCATCGGTCGCCGTCGCAAGAACGACCACGGCTCCTCGCGCTTCATCGCCCCCGACGACGATCCGATGTTCCTGCAGGGCATCAGCAGGTCCGAGCAGGACGCCCGCATCGCGCGCCTCGAAGAGGAGCTCGCCCGCCTCGACGACGAGAAGGACGATCCGCCGGCGGCCGGACCCGCATCCGGGCCGACGCCCGAGCCCCGGTCGTGACGACCTCGCCGGCGGCCCAGGCCGCGGCATCCCTCATCGCCGACCTGGTCTCCCACGGCGTGCGCGATCTCGTGCTCTCGCCGGGCTCCCGGTCGCAGGCGCTCGCGCTCGCCGC
>DAMDKH010000291.1:0-2725 GCA_032099965.1 Microbacterium sp. | reverse complement strand
ACGAGCGCGCTGACCGAACTGCGCCAGGGGTTCTCCTGGTTGCTGTCCCGCCCCGACCTCGGCGGCGTGCTCGCGATCATCACCATCGTCAACCTCGGCTTCAACGCCGCGATCACCACCACGATCTACGCCCTGCAGCAGTCCGGGCACTCCGAGTTCCTCATCGGCGCCGTGAGCGCGGGCATCGGTGCCGTCATGCTCGTCGGTGCCGTGATCGCGCCGTTCCTCGTGCCGCGGGTGGGGGCGGGCGTCCTGACCATCACCGCCCTGTCGATCGTCGCGGTCGGAGCCGTCGCCCTCTCGGGCGTGACCGCTCCCTGGGCGATCGTGACGGTGCTCGGCGCCTCGGTGGTGCTGCTGCCCGCGCTGAACGCCGGGATGATGGGCTACTTCATGGTCGCCACCCCCAGCCACCTGCTCGGCCGGGCCAACAGCGCGGCGGGGGTGCTGGGCATGGGGGCGATGCCCCTCGGCCCGCTCATCGCGGGGTTCGGCCTCGCGGCGATCGGACGGCTGAACACCATCCTCGTCTGCGCGGGGCTGTGCGCGGTGGCCGTGATCCTGGCCGTGTGCAACCGGGCCCTGCGCGCGCTCCCCGTCGAGGAGAAGTGGGCGGCGCACGCCGCGCAGTACGAACGCTGACCGGCTCGGCGCGTGAGCGCGCCCCGGGCCGGCGGCGAGCGGTGGCTACAGGGCGCCCGCGAGCGCGGCGATCCCGGCGATGAGCGACAGGAGCGCCAGCGCGAGGGCGACCGAGATGAGCACGATGTGCACCGTCAGGAAGCGGGTCGGCTTGCCCGCGGCATCCTTCGCCCGCGGATCCTTGGCCACGCGGCGCAGGAACTGCGGCCAGACGAGGGCGTTGAACGCGGCGTTGAGGAAGAGGATCACGGCGAGGAGCGTCACCCCTCCACCGTATCCGCCCCTGCCTCCCCGATCCGGCTGGCCGAACCTTCACGCAGGTCATGTATCACGAAGCTCTTGCCGCGCTCCTGGTAGATGTGCTCACAATGTTCACCATGATCGACGGTGCATCCGGCACCGCCCGCGATCCCGCATCGGACGACGGTGCCGGGCGATGGCAGCGAGCAGCCGACCTCTTCGAAGCGTGGCGCGAGGGCGACGGTCGCGCGATGGACGGGCTCGTCCGCTTGATGACGCCCGTGCTGTGGCATGTCGTGCGCGCGTACGGGGTGGAGCGCACCCTGGCGGAGGACATCGTGCAGACGACGTGGCTGCGTCTCGTGCGCGGGCACTCCTCGATCTCCGACCCGCGGGCCGTGTCGGCCTGGCTGACCACGACCGCGCGGCGCGAGGCGTGGAAGGTCGCGAAGGCGCAGGGCCGCGTCGACACGGCGGAGTCCGACGACCTCGACGCCCTGCTGCCCCCGCGCCCGTCGCCCGAAGAGCACGCGTCGGTCTCCGACGAACGGCGCCGGCTCTGGAGCGCCGTGCACCGCCTCGCCGACCGCTGCCAGCGACTGCTGCGCGTGATCGCCTTCGACGACCGGCCGGACTACGCCCGCCTCGCCGCCGACCTCGCCATGCCTGTGGGCAGCATCGGCCCCACGCGGCAACGCTGCCTGGCCAAACTGCGGGCCGCCCTCGACCAGTCCCCGCGCCAGGAGGAGTGGTCATGACCGACGACGCCCTCTTCGCCGAGCTGCGCGCGATGTGGCGCGACGCCGACCCCGTGCCCGACTCGCTGGTCGATCGCATGATCGCCGCCGTCGCGACCGACGACCTCTCGCGCGAGTACGCGCTGCTGACCCTCGTCGACGACCGGCTCGGTGCCGTGCGCGGCGGCGGGGGTGCGCTGACCCTGCAGTTCAGCGACGGGAGCACCAGCATCCTGCTGCACGTCACCTCCGCCGAGAACGGCCGCCGCCGGGTGGACGGATGGGTCGACACCGCCGCGGGCGAGGTCGTGCTCGTGCAGGGCGACCGCTCGTGGACCACCACGCCGACCGAGACCGGCCGCTTCGTCTTCGACGACGTGCGTCCGGGACTCACCGCGGTGCGGTTCCGCACGACGGTCGGCGGCGAGACCCGCGGGCTCTCCACGCCGCGATTCGAGTTGTGACACCGCGCGGCCACGGGTGCGGGGTGCGAGGTGCGGGTGCAGGGTGCGGGTGCAGGTCGACACGGGGTCGCGGTCCGGCGACCCCGAGATGGGGAGCGGGCGACGCCCGCGCGGAAAGGATGACGCATGGAACAGCCCGACGGATGGAGCTGGCAGGACAGGGCGGAAGGATCGATCCGGCGGGGCACCGCCCTCGATCCCAGCCTCGAACCCGTGCACGGCATCCGCGCCTTCCCGACCGCGTACCTGCCGGAACGCCTGCTGATCACGCAGAGCCTCGACGATGGCGAGGAGCACGACCAGGAGCTGCGCACGTTGCGCGACGCCGCCGACTCGTTCGGTTGGATGCTCGAGATCGAGTCGCCGGAGCGCGAGGCCCGCGAGTTGCTGCCGGGTGTTCCGGGGTTCGTCCGTGCGCGCCTCACCACCCCCGATGAGCCGCAGCGGGGCGAGTCGCCGGTGGCGCCGGATGCCTGGCGCGTGCTCCAGCGCGCCCGCCGCATGTCGCGGTCGTCGATGCCGCGGACGAGCCTCGAGCACGTCGTGTCGATCGACCCGGTGGGCCTCAACCCGTTCAGCCGCACGAACCCGTTCAGCCGCACCAACCCCTTCAGCCGCACCAACCCGGCGCGCGGCGAGACG
>DAMDKH010000290.1:0-2737 GCA_032099965.1 Microbacterium sp. | reverse complement strand
CTACCCTGGTGGCCCCGGGCTCCCCGGCGGCCCCACCCCGCCCGCTCCCGGTTCGGGCAAGAAGCTCTCGCCCGGGGCGCTCATCGCCATCATCGCCGGCGGTGTCGTCGTGCTGCTCGTCATCGCCGCGGCCATCATCGTGCCGTTGGTGCTCCGCGGTGCCGGTGGGGGATCCGACTCGTCCGGCGGGGATGAGTCCGCGCCCGCGGCATCCACGCCCTCCGAGTTCGTCGAGGGCTACCTCACCGCGCTCGCCGACGGCGACGCCGAGGCCGCACTCGCCTACGTCGACACCTCGAGCTACGACGACTCCCTGCTCACCGACGAGGTGCTGCAGGCGTCGCTCGAACTGGGCGCCATCGACGACATCGAGCTCGGCAAGGAGAAGGAGGACGAGTACGGCGACGTCGTCGTTCCCGCGACCTTCACCGTCGGCGGCGAAGAGGTCTCCCGCGACTTCGACGTGTACGTCGGATACGACGGCGACATGACCATGTTCGACGGCCTGCTCTCGGTGTCCCCCTACGGGTTCGAGCAGCTGGGTCTCACGGTCAACGGCGTCGAGGCGCCCGAGCGTTTCGCGCTCTTCCCCGGCACCTACGAGTTCGCCGTCGGCGTCGAGGAGTTCGCCATCGACGGTGAGTCGACGTACCGCGTCGTGTCGGACGACGACGAGGCGGCCCTCTACGACCTCAGCCCGGTGCTCAGCGAGCAGGGCACCGCGACGTTCCGCGAGCTGGTGACGGCCTCCCTGCGCGAGTGCCTGGCGATGAAGACGTTCGACACCCCGTGTGGTCTCGACGTGACCGACATCGACACCAACGGCAACGGCTTCACGCCGGTCGACGGCACCGTCACCCGCACCCTGACCGCGGAGGGCGAGTCGACCCTGGCCAACCTCACTGCTCGGGTGTCGGAGGGCACGGTCGTCACGGCCAGCGACTACCTCGCCGTCGATGTCACCCTCGAGGCGCAGAACGCCGCGGGGGACCGTGGGGTCTTCGACACCTACGGCGTCGGCCTCGACACCCCGAAGGTCGACTTCGGCGCGGAGACGCCCGCCGTCGTCTGGGAGTGACGCGCAGCATCCTGCGGTAAAGGCCCGGCACCCTCGTGGTGCCGGGCCTTTCCCGTGACGGCGAGGAGACCGGAAGGCGTCGGAGCGGCCGGGGATCCGGGGCTAGCGGGCCAGCCAGCGGCGCAGGCGGCGGGTCACCCAGGGGAGCACGAGGTACGCCATGATCGGCGTGAGCACCAGCGTCGTGATGAGCACGCGCAGCCAGATGGGCAGGGCGTCCCACCCGGGCACGGGCGAGACGGCATAGGTGAAGAGCACGTTCACCGGGAAGAAGCCGAGCCAGATCGACACGGCCTGCTTCCACCGCGGAGGCGCGGAGACGACCGCGACCTCGGTGGTGCCGGCGGGGGTCTGCACGGTGACGGTGCCGGTCGTCGGCTCGTCGAACCAGCCTTCGATGCCCGTGCGCCGCCGCGACCGCTCGCTGCGCACGAAGCCCTCGCCCATCGACAGCCACCACCCGCGCTCGCCCGACTGCTCCCACGCGGTGAGCGTCGACTCGTCGGCGAAGCGGTAGAGCATGTGCCACACGTTGGTCTCGTCGCCCGAGCGCACCCACCCCGACCCGAGGAACCCGGGGTACTTGTTGGCCAGGTTCACCCCGGTCTGCACCCACGCGGTCGCTTCGGCGATGCGGGCGGGGTCGACCTCTCGGCGGATGGACACGGTGATGGGATCGCTGGACATGGTGGGTCCTCGGGAGTGCGGGCGCGCCGGATCGCGGCGTGCGGTGAAGCGGAGGCGCCGGGGTCGTGGCGCGTCGTCGATTCTAGGCGCGGTGTGTGACGGTGGCGTTACGGCGGGGGCCTCGCCGACGCGGTGACCACAACTCAGGACCGCTGGCCGCTTCCGCATCGGAAAGCGTCCGTCCGGCGCGCGCTGGCGGCGGTCGTCCTGAGTTGTGACCGCCGAATTCCGTGACCGGCGCAGAATGGGGGGATGAGT
Source organism: Microbacterium sp. (assembly GCA_032099965.1). Classification (GTDB taxonomy): domain Bacteria; phylum Actinomycetota; class Actinomycetes; order Actinomycetales; family Microbacteriaceae; genus Microbacterium. The sequence goes on along the minus strand of DAMDKH010000290.1, from coordinate 714 downwards.
GCACGCGAGGAAGCGGTCCTGGTCGACGTCGTCCGTACCCCGGTGGGGCGCGGCAAGCCCGGGGGCGCCCTGTCGCACGTGCATCCCGTCGACCTCGCCGCCGGGGTGCTGCAGGCGGTGCTCGCGCGCACCGGGCTCGACTCCCGCGAGATCGACGACGTGCTCCTCGGCTGCGTGAGCCAGGTCGGAGACCAGTCGTCGAACATCGCGCGGCAGGCGGTGCTCGCCGCCGGGTTCGACGAGCAGGTTCCCGCGGCGACCGTCGACCGGCAGTGCGGTTCCAGTCAGCAGGCGGTGCATCAGGCGGCGCAGGGGATCATGGCGGGCGCGTACGACATCGTGATCGTCGGTGGTGTCGAGTCGATGAGCCGGGTGCCGCTCGGGTCGTCGGCGGCGGGCGGCTCGCCGATGTCGCCTCGACTGCGGGCCCGCTACCCGGAGGGTCTGGTGAATCAGGGGGTGTCGGCCGAGCTGATCGCCCACCGGTGGCGACTCGACCGCGACGTGCTCGACGCCTATGCAGCGGAATCGCATCGGCGGGCGGCGGATGCCTGGGCCTCCGGGTTCTTCGACGGCACCGTCGTGCCGGTCGAGGAGGCGCCGGATGCCGTGGCCGACGAGACGGTGCGGCCGGGGACCACCGCCGCGGGGCTGGCCGCCCTGGCGCCGGCGTTCCGTACCGATGACCTGGCCGTGCGCTTCCCGGAGCTCGAC
>DAMDKH010000289.1:0-2742 GCA_032099965.1 Microbacterium sp. | reverse complement strand
CGGCGGCACGTCGGCGAGCATCCCGAAGCCGAGCGCCGGACCGCCGTCGAGCGCGCGCCGCAGGGCGAGCCCCAGCGGCGCCGGGTCGTCGGCCTCGATGGGGATCAGCGCGGTCATCGTCCGGCCCTCAGTAGTGCCAGGGGAACGAGGACCAGTCGGGGGCGCGCTTCTCGAGGAACGAGTCGCGTCCCTCGAGGGCCTCGTCGGTGCCGTAGGCGAGCCGGGTCGCCTCGCCCGCGAACACCTGCTGGCCCACCAGCCCGTCGTCGACGGCGTTGAAGGCGAACTTGAGCATGCGGATCGCCGTCGGTGACTTGGTGAGCACCGTGCGCGCCATCTTCAGCGCCTCCCGCTCGAGGTCCTCGTGGGGGACGACCCGGTTCACGGCGCCCATCTCGTAGGCCCGCTGCGCCGAGTACTCCTCGGCGAGGAAGAAGACCTCCCTCGCGATCTTCTGGCCCGTCTGGCGGGCCATGTACGCCGATCCGTATCCGGCGTCGAAGCTGCCCACGTCGGCGTCCGTCTGCTTGAACCTGCCGTGTTCGGCGCTCGCGATGGTGAGGTCGCACACGACGTGGAGGGAGTGCCCGCCCCCGGCCGCCCATCCGGGCACGACCGCGATGACCACCTTGGGCATGAAGCGGATCAGCCGCTGCACCTCGAGGATGTGGAGTCGACCGACGGCCGCGGCGGAGGCGCCGCTGACCACGGCGGTCTCGGCGTCGGAGTACTTGTAGCCGTCGCGTCCGCGGATGCGCTGGTCGCCTCCCGAGCAGAACGCCCACCCGCCGTCCTTCGCGCTGGGTCCGTTGCCGGTCAGCAGCACGGCGCCGATCCGCGAGTCCTGGCGGGCGATGTCGAGCGCGCGGTAGAGCTCGTCGACCGTGTGCGGACGGAAGGCGTTGCGCACCTCCGGGCGGTCGAAAGCGATGCGCGCGACACCGCCGTCGTGCGAGACGTGCGCCGTGATGTCGGTGTAGTCCTCGGCCCCGGGGGCGAGCACCCACTCGGCCGGGTCGAACAGGTCGGAGACGGATGCGCTGGTCACTCCTCCACCCTATTCCCGACCCGCGCGGACCGTCTTGATCCACCCGTCGGCGATGTCCCACAGGGGGAAGGCCACGAGCCCGGCACCGGTGACGATGGCGAGCACCCGGAGGGTGTCGTCGGCGAGGCGCCCGTCGGTGGACAAGAACGACAGGAACTCGGGGTTCACGAGCTCGCCGCGCACGAGGAGGACCAGCGCCCAGACGGCGAACGCGACGGCGAGCACGGTGTTGGCCACGGCGAGGAACGTCGTCCACCGCCCGCGGGCGTAGACGGCCACGGCGAGCAGGGCCTCGGCACCCATCAGCACGAACAGCGTGACGACTCCCTCCGGCCACAGCCCGGGGTGGAGGATCGGAACGGGCGCGCCGCCCGTGGGGAAGAACCCGAGCAGGGCGTCCCAGAAGACCGCGCCCACGGCGAGCAGGAGGAACAGCAGCGAGGCGATGACGTCGGTGCGCCCGGCGGCCGTGTCGGTGCTCTCGGGCAGCTGGTCGACGGTCCAGGCGGGAAGGGCGGCGGCGTTCCCGGTGCGCTCGAGGATCACGAACACCAGCGTCACCCAGAACGACACCTGCACGATGGCCCCGAGACCGGCGACCACCGCCGACCCGATGATCCCTCCGGTGGGCGCCCCGGCGAGCACCTGACCGAGCGCGACGCCGCCGACGGCGCAGACCGGAACGATGACCAGGAGGATCTTCAGCAGGCGCCACCAGGCGAGGTAGAAGCGCGGGCCGACGAGATGCAGCGGTCGTTCGGCGTAGCGCGCCGCCAGGACGCCCGGGTCGCCCAGCTCGGTGAGCACGGCGCGTTCGGCCTGGGCGGGGGGCTCTCCCTGGTCGAGCCGTGCTTCGACGGCATCGGCGATCGACGCCTCGAGTTCGGCGCGCACGTCGTGCTGCGCGGTGGGCGGGAGGCTCCGCACGGTGGCGGCGATGTAGCGCTCGGTGAGGGGTGCGGTGGCCATCTCAGTTCTCCTCTGCGGGGAGGTCGGCGATCGCTGCGGTCAGCGCGCGCCATTCTTCGGTGAGGGTGGCGGCGAGACGGATGCCCGCGGCCGAGGTGCGGTAGAACTTGCGGGGCCGGGCCTCGTCGGTGTTCCACTCGCTCGTGAGGTACTCCTGCTTCTCGAGTCGTCGCAGCAGGGGGTAGAGGGTGTTGGCGTCGGTCGCGAAACCGTGTTGCTCGAGCTGCTCGAGCAGCGCGTAGCCGTATCCGGCCGTGCGCAGCAGCTGCAAGCAGGCGAGCACGACCGTTCCGCGGCGCAGCTCCTGCAGGTGCGTGTCGAGCGTCTCGTTCATGTCCGTCACACTACTGTGTGTCACACACCATAGTCAATCACCCACCGTCGCCTCCCCCACTTCCGCCGTCCGTTCTCGGCACCGGGGCGGCAAGATGGGGGGATGACGCCGGATCTCCAGGACATCGTCGACACGGCGCGCGTCGTCGCGCTCCCCCTCCACACCCGCTTCCGCGGGGTCGACACCCGGGAGGCCCTGCTGTTCGAGGGCCCGCAGGGGTGGGCGGAGTTCTCACCGTTCGTCGAGTACCCCGACACCGAGGCGGCGACGTGGCTCGCCGCGGCGATCGACTTCGCGTGGACCCCGCAGCCCTCTCCCCTGCGCGATCGCATCCGCGTGAACGCCACCGTGCCCGCCGTCGAGGCGGCGGCCGTGCCGGGGGTGCTCGCCC